>CAXYUU010000608.1:0-1509 GCA_964292015.1 uncultured Acetobacteroides sp. | reverse complement strand
CGTAAGGTGGTACCACCACCATATCGTTATCCTCCAACCTTACATTTGAGTCGAACTTACCATTAAGCAGGTAATCGTACACATCAAGTTCACCAACCAAGCGGCTACCACGGTAAACTTTAATACTACGTAGCGATCCGATCTCATTTACCCCACCGGCAACATACAATGCATTAAACAGGGTGGCTAGCGAGGGTAGTGTATAGGTACCAGGTCGGGCAATTTCGCCCACCATATTTATTTTTATACTACGAATGTTACCCAGCGACAGGGTGAGATGTGTACCACCACCATTTAGTCCCGAATATATTTTTGAGAGGTACGATTTAAGCTTAGACTCGGCTCCTTCAATCGATAGCCCTCCTAAAGCAACTGGACCATAATTAGGAATGACAATACGACCATCGGGACTGATTTTTTGCGTGAAGTTATCTTCCGAAGATCCGTAGATATTAATTATAACCTCATCTCCGGCACCTAATCTGTAGTTTTTAGGTGTTGCTATGTTGAAATTTGGTGCAAAAGTGAGATTTTTTATCGCAAAAATCTCACGCCCATAAACAGCATTCGTTTTTTTTAGAGAGTCGATACTTAATGAATCTTGCACTCTAAACTTTACTCGGTAAAACTTATCTAAGCTATCCTTCGAAATATTTCTCAATCCGAAGCTGTTGGTTTTTACTGCCGTATTTTGCCCTGTGGGTTGTTTTACTTGCAACGAGTTACCATTCTGCTTCATCCCCATCGCAGCATCAATTTGCTGTTGCGAAATACCAGAGGCCTTCGCCTTTTCAATCATGTCGGGGGTAATGCTCTGCGCATGGGCAGAAAAGGATAGCAACATAATTCCTAAAGTTGCCAGTAGTAGGGTGGAAAGTCTACGCTTTATCATTGTTCAAGTAAAAATATCATTAAATAATTGGTACAGCAAAGCATCGTCAGCCCCATTAACTTTAACATTAACTGCTGAAAACGAGCCATTTGTTCAATTAAAAAGAAAGGGATAATTAATGAAGACACATCCCAAACACCTTAATTTTTTGCGATCATAAAGATAGAAACAATTAACGTAAATAGGATCTCCACCTTCGACTAAATGCAGAAAATGCCATTTTAAAAAGGTTTAAGGAGGACTACAAGATTGTGTTATAGAGAAATAAAAGACTGGAGAAAGAAAAAGAGGGGGGTAATATGCGACACATGCTGATGTGAATTAAGGGTTCAATGCAGTTAAAGCCATTTTTTGTATAACCCATACACCTATCGGATAATACCTACGTTGACCTAAGCGTCTAAGCATGATCTTCATTTAATAAAACCACCCCACGTAAGATGCTATATCTTTTTTATCTCCCGCAGATTCCGCAAATTACCGCAGAATTCTACGCCTATTTGCAAGATTTCGGGGAAAAATTGAATTGTGGGTGTAAATAACGAGGATTTATATAGCCAACAGACCTATCAGATAAAACCTACAACATATTCTTATGCTCCTTGTATTCCTGTTAT
>CAXYUU010000607.1:0-1516 GCA_964292015.1 uncultured Acetobacteroides sp. | reverse complement strand
GAGCAAAAACACCCCTGTATTTGTGTCACCGACCCTCGGCGGAGCAAAAACACCCCTGTATTTGCGTCACCGACCCCCAGACGGAGCAAAAACACCCCTGTATTTGCGCCACCGGATGGTTGACTGGCTTCGTTGGAGTCGAATACGGAAGGTACGAAAGTCCTGTAGGCTGTGCTGTGGGGATCCTCATAAAAGCAAAGCCACAACGGGCACAACGAGCTGCTGAGTAGCATTCGTTGTGCCCGTTGTGGCTACACCTTCATCGGGTGCTGAAGCTTCAATATCCAAACCCGACGAGGGCTGCTGTCCAAGATACGGCCAGCCCAATACGATTAGGCAACGGCCATCCGGCCGATGAGCTTGCGAATCCGAAAGTAGAAGAGCAGCGAGCACACCCCTAGTCCAACGGGGAAACCGAACCAGATGCCCACCTCGCCATACCCCATACGGAATGCGGCCAGGTAGCTTACCGGAATGGCAATGAGGTAGTACGATATAAAGGTGAGCGCGCTGGGAACCTTGGCATCGGCCAACCCACGAAGGATGCCCGAGAATACGATCTGTGCGGCATCGAACACCTGAAACACCACAAATACGATGATCAGCTTGGAGGCCACCAGGGCCACCTCGTCGTTGGTGGTAAAAAGGTAGGGAATTTGACGGTAGAATATCAGAAACAGCGAGCTTACCACCAGCACCATCAGCGTAACAATCTGCACCGACGCCATCGACGCCCGTCTGATTACCGACGGCATGGCCAGCGCCGAAAGCTGGCTGATGCGGATGGTGGTGCTAAATCCGATAGACTGGTAAAGCATAAATCCAAGTCCCGACAAGCTAATCACAATTTGGTGGGCAGCAAGTCCCACCTCGCCAAGCCATCCCATCATGATACCGGCAAAGATAAATGCCGATGCCTCGGAGAATACGTGGATGCCCATAGGCACACCCAGCACAACCAGCTTGCGAATGCCCGACAAACCGACCTTAACCTGCTTAGAAAGCTGCATCGCAACACGAATAGTTGGCTTACGCGACACGAGCACCAGCATGGCAACCGCCATAAATAGGCGCGAAAGTAGCGTCGATATCCCGGCCCCTTCGACCCCAAGTGCGGGAAAACCCATCTTGCCAAAAATCAGCAGGTAGTTTCCCCCGATATGAAGCACATTCGCGGTAATGGTAATCATCATTGCCGTTTTGGTATCGGCCAGCCCCTCGCATACCTGCTTGCCCACCATAAATACCATCATCGGCAGCATGGATAGGGCGATATACCTAAAGTACGTTTGCGAGAGATCTATAATGGTATCGGGTTGCTGCATGTACGGCATTACCAGGTAAAGCCCAAAGCAAGCCACCAGCAGCAACAGCCCCACCAGCGTATTGGTAGTAAGCGCGTGGCGCCAGTGCGGCCCAACGGGTCCGAGGTCGTTAGCCCCGTACCACGTACCTACCAGCCGGGTTACGGCCAGCGAAAAGCCCATACCAAAGAATAGGGGAAGGCATACCAGCA
>CAXYUU010000606.1:0-1520 GCA_964292015.1 uncultured Acetobacteroides sp. | reverse complement strand
CTTCGACGCCACCTTTACCTGGGTTGCCTCAATTTCCCCTTGAATAATGTTGGGCTGAGGTTTAAGCACGTACCAGCCTACCAGAATATCAAGTGTGAGCAATCCGATTGTTCCCACAGCGAGGGTAAAAAACCTGTTGTTTTTCATCTTATATTAATCGTTTTATTGTTTTTTATTTTTCACTTGATAGCTTTCAAACAGACATTGGCCACTCGTTCGGCCATATCATTTTCCAGCACGTCATTTCCAAAATGCTGCCTAAAGCGCGAATCGATATAGAGTAATGTTTGGCCAACTATAAGAACGTATAAATCCTCCGAAGTAATGGTTGGGCCTATCTCGCCATTCTGCTGCCCTTTTTGCACAATTTTTTCGAAGGTTTCTTTTAGACGATAGGCCATGCCCCGGTCTATCTCGAAGCTGTAATCGTGTATGAGCATAAACAGAAACTTGGTCTGTATCGGAAAATCTGTTGCCCTATTAATAATATGGGCAACAAACTCGTAAACTATCTCGTGAATCGAATTTTTTTGCTCGAAAAGCACATCTAAGACGTCAACGAGCTGTTCTATTTTGCTCTTAAAGATGTCGGAAACGAGCTCGTACTTGCTGGGGTAGAAGCGGTATAGGTATCCAACCGCTACTTCTGCCCGCTTGGATATAAGCGAAACAGATGCAGAGTTGTAGCCGCACTTAACAACGAGTTCGACGGTTGCTTCCTTTATTCTTTCGAGTTTTGAGGCATCAATACTCTTTGCCATTGTTTATGATTGAATAATCATTCATCTATTGTGCAAATATACACCCATAGAGGTTTAATTGTTTGGTGTTAGCTATATTTAATGGTGTTTGGAGGTAAGGTGATAACAACCGAAATCTTGGCCTTTTACTTCTCAATTACATTCCTGTTTTACCCGCTGCGGATGCCTACCCGTTTGTAGGCGAAAATTATGGCGTAAAAAAAAAGAGGATGGCGTTCACCAACCTCTATTATTAAGAGTTTCTATTTCAGACTTGGAGCAGCCTAAAGCAATAACGCTATTTTACTTTTCGAACGACATTACCTAGCAGCTCAACCTTCTCATCAAACGAAATCGACTCGCTATTACCGATTGCCGAATAGTCTAATTCTCGCTTATGCAGCTCGTTATGAAGTGCTGCTAGGTAAGAAGCATGAGTAAGTCCACTGCTCATATTTGCAACCTCAAGATTGTAGGCATTTACAAGATGATCGTTTGTAAAGAGTGAAAACCTACGTTCAAAGTCTAAATAGTAGTCGTTGGGAGTTTTCATAGGGCATTATATCGAATGAATCTATGTTAGGGTTTGTTAATCGGTGTGAATATTGCAATTTATTTTGACATTTCGCATATGGAATTTCTTTTTTTCCTGATTTAAGGGGCAATTGTCCCGATTATGGAGGGAAAGACGCGCCCCAAAGTACCTGTAGGCAACCACTTTTAGGTTAATTAGCTGCACAGTGACAACTTGTTGCACAGTACTGTTTGTTAGTAATGAGC
>CAXYUU010000605.1:0-1520 GCA_964292015.1 uncultured Acetobacteroides sp. | reverse complement strand
ACGTCTCACGTCTATTTTCTCATTTCTAACGTCTCACATCTAGTATCTAATACATCGGGTATACGACAGCTCCACGCTGCGGTAGTGCGTTAGCGGCTGGTTGTCTACCAACCGCTTAAGGCCGTAGCAGCTGTTCAGGGCAACCTGGTACTTCATAACGATGATGCCTATTTTGAAGCTCAAACCGTAGTCGTCGCGCTCGCTGTTGCTTAGCTTAAGCTTGTCGCCACCAACATACCGCTCGAACGAGTGGCTGTAGTAGGGGCCTATTCCGGTAAAAACCCGGCCGGTGCTATACGGAGTTATTATCATGAGGTGAATGGGAATATGAAGGCTTGGCATGCAGATACTCCCCATGTCCGATCGGCTAGTTTTTCCTTTATACAGCACATCGGTTTGTATGGCCGTTTTAGATTGCAGGCGATACAGGAAGGATAGTCCGGCGCTATAGGTAAACGACGACTTGTTATCGACTGGTCCGTTTACCAGCATAAATCGGTTGGTACCACCACCCACGGTAATGCCCACCGCAAGGCGAGGGATGGGGTTGGTAAAACGAATGTTGGGCTGGGAGGTTAGAAAAAGGACAAGCGGCCTAAGGTTGTCTACCGCAAAGGCCATCCCCGGATAGTAGAGCGTGTTGGCATCGTCGCTAGGCTTGTGGTAGTTGGCCTTTAGCCCGGTGTTGACGTAGAAGTTGGCTATGTGCTTTTTTAGGAAGGGGCTGGTGTCGGTGTGGTTAATCAGGTACGATGGATTTCGGCGGAGCTTAACCTGCAGGCTATCCGTCGAGGCGAATAGGGTTTGGGGAACGGTGATATTCTTTAGTGAACCAACACCTGCCACCTCTAGTCCACCAATCAAGTTGGCGTGGCCAATCATGTCGACGCTAATCATTGCCTTAATGCTTTCGATGGGAACGGGTGGGCTTTTTACAAACTTGCTCGATCCAATAAGCCCCGCCTCCTCGGCATCGAAGGCGATAAGTAGGATCGATCGGGCCGGCTTATCGCCACTGGCAAGTATGATGCGGGCGAGCTCAATAATACCCGACACTCCCGAGGCGTTATCGTCGGCGCCATTGTACACCACCGTATCCTTGTCGACTTTATATCCAACATGGTCGTAGTGGGCACCAATCACCACGTACTCGTTTTTAAGAACCGGGTCGCTACCCTCAATCACCCCAATAATGTTGGATACCTTTAGGTTTCCTTGATACTGATCGTGCCACTCCACGCTGTGGAGGTAGCTGCTGCCAAGTGGCTTTAGCCCCACCCGTTTGTACTGCTCCACAATATACCGTTGGGCAACCACCAGCTCGTTGCTTTTGTAGGCTCTACCCCTTAGCGAGTCGGCGGCTAAAACTTCAACAACGTTTCGCAGGTTCGATACCGAGGCCTTTTGCTGTCCCCATGCCGCCGGCGATAGCAGCAGCAGAAATACAAGAATACGTAAATTCATAGGTCTATTATTTGTTTGTTATGTAGTGTTGCTAGGCTGTCCATTGGGTAAATACC
>CAXYUU010000604.1:0-1522 GCA_964292015.1 uncultured Acetobacteroides sp. | reverse complement strand
AGTAGAGGGGGTTGCTACCGTAGTGCTGTACGGTGCTGCTAATGTTTTTTACAGTATGATAGTCGGCTATTTTCCTAAGCTAAAAGTTGTGGCCCGGGGTAACAGCATCAAGGTCTTCGGCGAGGAAATGGAGATCGAGCGCTTCGAGGATAAAATGATGACGCTTATCGACGTTTATTCGAAGTACCTGCGCATAAGCGAATCCATTATCGAGCAGGTATTCGAAGATCAGGAGCTGGAAATTCCCGATGCCATGGACGGAGAGGTGCTGGTTTTCGGCAATAACGGTAAAATGATTAAGGCGCGAACCGTTAACCAAAAGCGGCTTGTTGATCTTTACGATAAAAACGACCTTCTTTTTGCAGTTGGTCCCGCAGGATCGGGCAAAACCTACACCGCCATTGCCTTGGCGGTAAGAGCGCTGAAAAACAAGGAGGTTAAGCGCATCATTCTTACCCGTCCGGCAGTGGAGGCTGGCGAAAAGTTGGGCTACTTACCCGGAGACATGAAGGAGAAGCTTGATCCCTACCTGCAGCCCCTTTATGATGCCCTCAACGACATGATTCCCCAGCGAAAGCTCACCACCTATATGGAGGACGGCACCGTTCAGATAGCGCCACTTGCCTACATGCGCGGCCGAACGCTCGACAACGCCTTTGTCATTCTCGACGAGGCTCAAAATACCACGTTTACTCAGCTTAAGATGTTCCTAACCCGTATGGGGCGTAGCGCCAAGTTTATTGTAACTGGCGATATTACCCAGGTGGACTTACCCCGTAAGTCTGATTCGGGATTAGCTCGTGGAATGCGGATCCTAAAGTCGATAAAAAATATTGGCATCGTAGAGTTCGATACCAGGGATATCGTTCGACATCCTTTAGTAAAGTACATTGTTAATGCCTTTGAGGCCGAAATAGAGCAGGAGGACGAGCAGCGTCGCCAGCGTAGAGAGGAGGAAAGAAGTGAGGGCTAAATCGATTCGGATAACCAAAATGTTTACCTTCGATAGCGCGCATCGACTCGAAGAGTATGAAGGGAAGTGTTGCCATTTGCATGGCCATACCTACAAGCTGGAGGTTACCGTTAAAGGGGAGGTGGATACCAGTGGCATGGTTTTCGACTTCTCGGTACTGAAAGCGGTGGTAAACGAACAGGTTTTAATCCACCTTGACCATAAGTATTTGAACGAGGTCTTTGACTTTAATCCGACAAGCGAAAATATTACCGTTTGGATTTTTGAAAGGATTGACGAAAGCTTGCAGGACTACCCCTGTAGCCTCGAAAGTCTTAAGCTTTGGGAAACGGCTACCAGCTACGCCGAGCTGAGGCGAAGCGATATTGTTGAAAACTAAACTAAAACAAAAGATAAAATGGCAAAAGCACTTGTGTCTACTGATTTTACCTTTCCTGCACAAACCAGCGTGTATAAGGGCAAGGTTCGCGATGTGTACACCATAAGCGACGAGTATATGGTTATGGTGGTGTCCGACCGTATTTCGGCATTTGACGTGGTTCTTCCCAA
>CAXYUU010000603.1:0-1535 GCA_964292015.1 uncultured Acetobacteroides sp. | reverse complement strand
TGTAAACATCTACAGCTTACGCCACCTTCCGCTTATAAACTATCGCCCCTATCAAATTGGACAGAACATACTGGCTGGTATGAAAACGCCACCCAATGCACCTGCCGACGTGTACGACATTAAGCTCGTGTACCAAAAGAATGGTGTAAAAAAAGAGTTTACCGAGCAAACCTACCCATGGCAGGACACCACCTGGGTGTTTGTTGAACAAAAAACAACGCTGGTAAAAAAAGGATTTATTACTCCCATTCACGACTTCTCGATTCTCTCGCCCGACAAAGGCGACATCACCGAAAAGGTGCTGAAAAAGAGGGGGACCACCTACCTGTTTATTGCGCCTAATTTGGCAAACGCCAACATTGAAAATGCTAAAAAAGCCAACGAGATTTACAGCATTTGCCAAAGTCGAAACATCCCTTTTATATGCTTAAGCTCATCTACCGGAGAACAGGTAGATAAATTCAGAGCGAAAACTGGCGCCTTATACCCTATCTACGCCACCGACGAAACGACGCTAAAAACAACCATGCGTTCCAATCCCGGATTGATGATGCTTCAAGATGGAACCATTGCGGGTATATGGAGTGGGTACGACATTCCAGCCCCTGTATTCTTTAAAGGAAATAGCTTTGGAAAACAGCTTATGGCCATCGAGCACGAAAAAACCCAGCGAACAGCTAGCCTGCTGGCCGGTTTAGTGCTGTTATTCGGACTGCTGCTGCTACTACTGAGACGGGAGTAGGTTCATTAGAAACCACCCGCTGCACTTTTACAGTGGGGTCTTCTACAACACCATCCAATTACTCCGTTTGTATCAACATCATTCTATAAAGCCTCAAAATAAAAAATCCCCTTAAAGCAAACGCTCTAAGGGGATTTTCTTTACCTATTATCTCATCTACTTGGTGACGGTCATGTTGTAGAAACGCTCAGCATCTAGAGCCGCTATACACCCCGAACCTGCAACGGTTACTGCCTGACGGTAGTGCGGGTCTTGAACATCGGCTGCGGCAAAAACACCCTCTACGTTTGTTTTAGACGTTCCGCCATCGGTTTTAATATAGCCAACCTCATCAACTTCGAGCTGGCCATTTAGGAAGCCCGTGTTTGGCTGGTGTCCAATTGCTACAAAGAATCCGGTAACATCTACCCTTCTCTCTTCACCCTTATCATTCGTCAAAAGCACACCGTTAACACCCGACATATCGCCAAGCACCTCCTTGGTTTGATGTCCAAATAAGACCTCAATATTTTGCGTGCTAAACACCTTATCCTGCATAGCCTTCGAAGCACGAAGTTCGTGCCTACGAACAACCAAATACACCTTGTTGCAAAGAGTGGCCAGGTAGGTAGCCTCTTCGGCGGCAGTATCGCCCCCACCAACCACCACCACATCCTGCTTGCGGTAGAAAAAACCATCGCAGGTGGCACAGGCTGACACACCTTGTCCTCGGAACTTTTGCTCGGGGTCTAACCCAAGATACTTTGCGGTAGCACCTGTTGGAAGAATTAGCGTGTGGGGCTCAACAGCCTTC
>CAXYUU010000602.1:0-1548 GCA_964292015.1 uncultured Acetobacteroides sp. | reverse complement strand
GGATTGGAGGCCATGGCACCTCGATGGGTGGCGTTATTGTCGATGGGGGTAGCTTTAACTGGGCCAATGGTAAGTTTCCCGAGATAGCGGAGGCGCAGGAGTCCTACCACGGACATTCGCTATGGGAGCTGTTCGGAAATATCGCCTACATCCTAAAGGCTAGGCTGGAGGGGCTGCGCGATTTTGGCCCTGCCATCTCGCCGTTTAACTCGTTCCTGCTGCTGCAAGGGCTCGAAACCCTTTCGCTACGTGTGGATAGGCATAATGCCAATGCCATGAAGGTGGCGCACTGGCTCGATGCGCATGTTCAGGTAAAGAGCGTGCTATTTCCGGGACTCGAAAGCCATCCCAGCCACCAGCTGGCAAAAAAATACTTGAGAAATGGCTTTGGCTCGGTGCTCTCGTTCGAAGTTAACGGCACTAAGGAGCAAACGGTGAAGCTTGTGGAGAGCCTGCAGCTAATCAGCCACCTTGCCAACGTGGGCGATGCCAAAACGCTGATCATTCAGCCATCGGCCACCACCCACTCGCAGCTAAACGAAGAGGAGCAGCGCGCAGCAGGCGTTACGCCCTCGCTACTCCGCCTTTCGGTGGGTATCGAGCATGTCGACGATATAATTCACGACCTAGAACAAGCCTTTAAAACTATATAAGTAGATGAATAAGCACCAGTACACCTTAAAATACCCCTTTCCGCTCGAAAGCGGGGAGGTGCTTTCCGAATTAAGCATAGCCTACCACACCTCCGGAACGCTGAATCCTAAAAAGGATAATGTGCTATGGGTTTGCCATGCCCTTACTGCCAATTCCGATGTCGAGGATTGGTGGGATGTTATGGTGGGAGAGGGAAAGTACTACGACACCAGCCGTTACTTTGTGGTGTGCGCCAACATGATTGGCTCGTGCTACGGAACCACCGGGCCGCTGTCGGTAAATCCCGAAACGGGTAAGCCATTCTACCTAAGCTTTCCGCATATCACGGTGCGCGATCTGGCCAATGCGCACGATCTGCTTCGTAAACACCTGGGTATAGACAAAATTCATACGATAATAGGTGGCTCGATAGGTGCCTTCCAGGGATTGGAATGGGCCATCATCCATCCCGAGGTGTGCCAACATCTTATCGTGATTGCGAGCAACGCCAGAATAACACCGTGGGCTACGGCGCTCAACGAGAGCCAGCGTATGGCCATTCGTGCCGACAAATCGTTCTTAGATGAAAGGCCCGATGGTGGCCTCGATGGCTTAAAGGCAGCACGTACCGTTGCGCTGGTTAGCTATCGTAGCTACGAGGGGTATAATAAGACGCAGCCCGAGCTAGAGCACGACAGCTTGGAGGCATCGCGTGCCGCGTCGTACCATCGCTACCAAGGGGAGAAGCTCTCCACCCGTTTTGATGCCTACTCGTACTACACCCTCACCCGTATTATCGATTCGCACAACGTGGGGCGCAATAGGGGCGGAGTGGCGGATGCGCGGGCGCGCATCACCGCAAAAACCCTGGCGGTGGGCGTCGCGACCGGCAGCCTGATTCCCATAGGGGAGGAG
>CAXYUU010000601.1:0-1550 GCA_964292015.1 uncultured Acetobacteroides sp. | reverse complement strand
TCCGAATGTTCATGTATGAGATTGCCGCTTTTTATTTCTCGCAGATTTCGCCGATTGGCGCAGAGTTCCGTGCCTATCTGCGGTATCAGCGGGAAAAATTGAGTTTGTAGTTGGGGGCGATCCTACTACAGGTCGAAATCGCAAAATAGGGAAAGGTGTCAGCGGAGGTTGGCACCCTGATAGCGCCTCCGTGTACTCCTTTATTCCGAATAATCCGTTATTCTGCCTTTCCATCAGCTAATCATCTATAACTATAGGCAAACGGTAGATTGTGGCTGTGGCAAAAGCCTATTTTTACTATATTTGCCCCTTGCGTATTTATTAAGAGTATAATTTCAAGGTTTTATGGAAATCCCAGCAAAGTATAATCCTGTCGAGACAGAAAGTAAATGGTATAAGTACTGGATGGATAAAGGTTTTTTCCGTTCGGTCCCCGACGAGCGCGAGCCTTATACGGTGGTTATTCCACCACCAAACGTAACCGGTGTGCTTCACATGGGGCACATGCTTAACAATACCATTCAGGATGTACTGGTCCGTCGTGCCCGCATGATGGGCAAAAACGCATGCTGGGTACCCGGAACCGACCACGCCTCCATTGCCACCGAGGCTAAGGTGGTGGCCAAACTCCGTGCCGAGGGTATCGAAAAGTCGAGCCTCACCCGCGACGAGTTCCTGGAGCATGCCTGGGAGTGGAAGGAGAAGCATGGAGGAATTATCCTCGAGCAGCTCAAGAAGCTCGGCGCCTCGTGCGACTGGGATCGTACCCGCTTTACCATGGATCCAAAGCTGTCGGATAGCGTTATCAAGGTATTTGTCGAACTGTTTAATAAGGGGCTCATATACCGTGGCGTTCGTATGGTAAACTGGGATCCATCGGCTCAAACCGCCCTTTCCGATGAGGAGGTAATATATAAGGAGGTACAAAGCAAGCTGTACTACCTCCGCTACATGATAGAGGGCGAGGATGGCTACGTGGTGGTGGCAACCACCCGTCCCGAAACCATTCTTGGCGATACGGCCGTTTGCGTTAACCCTAACGACCCCCGTTTCGAATCGCTAAAGGGTAAAAAGGTGATAGTGCCGCTGGTAAACCGCGCGGTGCCTATCATTCAGGACGAGTATGTAGATATCGAGTTCGGTACCGGTGCCCTTAAGGTAACCCCCGCGCACGACGTAAACGACTACATGCTGGGCGAAAAGTACAACCTCGAGGTAATCGACATATTTAACGATAACGGCACCATCAGCGAAAAGGGCGGACTATACGTTGGCCAGGATCGCTTCGATGTCCGTAAGCAAATCTCCATCGACCTAGAGGCCGCCGGTCTTATGGAAAAGGTGGAAGACTACACCAACAAGGTGGGCTACTCCGAGCGTACCGATGCGGTAATCGAGCCGAAGCTTTCGATGCAGTGGTTCCTGAAGATGGAAAACCTTGCCACGCCCGCCCTCGATGCCGTGATGGACGACGAAGTTATGCTCTATCCTGCCACGTTCAAGAACACCTACCGTCATTGGATGGAAAATGTGAAGGATTGGTGTATCAG
>CAXYUU010000600.1:0-1552 GCA_964292015.1 uncultured Acetobacteroides sp. | reverse complement strand
ACTGCTGTATAGTATGAGTACAATAGCCGAAACAAAAGGGAAGGAGAAGGTCTCTAATCCGTTGCTTGCAACTTGGAGTACGCCTTTTCATACTCCACCTTTTGAACAGATTAAGCCAGAGCATTACGTTCCTGCATTCATGGAGATTATCGCAGACGCGAAAATCAAGATTGATGAAATAGTGTCGAGTAGCGCTGCACCAACATTCGAGAATACCGTTGTTGCCCTAGAGCGCGAAGGTGAGGAGCTAGAGCGTGTGGCCAACGTGTTCTTTAACCTCAATTCTGCCGAAACAACCGAGGCGTTGCAGGCTGTTGCTCGTGAAATATCGCCTCTTCTTTCCGACTTTTCGAACGACATCAACCTTAATCCTGCTCTTTTTGCGAAGGTTAAGGCGGTGTACGATATGCGGACAAGCCTTAGCTTGGATGCAGAGCAGCAGATGTTGCTCGAAAAGGCCTACAAGGGTTTTGTTCGGAGTGGTGCCAATTTAGATGAGAAGAGTAAAGATCGATACAGGCAAATTAGCAAGGAGCTTTCTGATCTGTCGTTGCAGTTCGATGAGAATTTACTTGCCGAAACCAACAACTTTGTACTTCAGATTACCAACGAGGACGAATTAGCCGGAATTCCCGAAGGTGTGCGCGAGATGGCAAGGGGGGCTGCTCAAACCCGGAATATTGATGGTTGGGCGTTCGACCTGTCGATGCCAAGCTACATCGCCTTTATGAAGTATGCCGATAGTCGATCGCTTCGCGAAACGCTATTTAGAGCTTACGGTTCTCGTGGATTTCAAAATAACAAGTATAACAACGAGGAGATTGTTGTTAAAACCGCTAACCTTCGTCTCGAAATGGTTAGCCTGTTGGGGTATAGCTCGTATGCCGATTTCGTGCTTGAGGAGCGTATGGCGCAAAATGCAGGTAAGGTAACCGTACTTTTCAACCAGCTGCTTAAGGAGTCGCAGCCTGCAGGTAAGCTGGAGGTCGACGAGGTTGCTGCTTTTGCACAGGAGTGTGGCGTGAGCTTTGACTTGCAACGTTGGGACTGGTCTTACTATTCCGAAAAGTTGAAGGATAGCAGGTATAGCGTAAATGACGAGCTGATTCGTCCGTACTTTCAGCTCGATAAGGTTCGCGATGGCGTGTTTACCTTGGCTACGAAGCTTTACGGGATTACGTTTAAGGCAAATGGTGATATCCCCGTATATAATAAGGATGTTGAAACGTATGAGGTTTACGATAACGACGGTAAATTTCTATCGGTGCTTTACATGGATTACTACCCACGTTCGGGTAAGAATGGTGGAGCATGGATGACGAGCTACCGTTCGCAGTACAAAATTGGCGATAAGGATGTTCGTCCTATTGTATCGCTAGTATTTAACTTTACCAAGCCAACCGAAAGTAGGCCATCGCTTCTTAATTTTGGCGAGTTGGAAACCTTTCTTCACGAGTTTGGACACGGTTTGCACGGTATGCTTGCCAATGGTAAGTATGCCAGCCTGTCGGGAACAAATGTTTACCGCGATTTTGTTGAGCTACCATCGCAA
>CAXYUU010000599.1:0-1572 GCA_964292015.1 uncultured Acetobacteroides sp. | reverse complement strand
TTGGTGGTTTTGCCGGTTGGGTACACATACCCAACGGTATACCCCGAGTACAGGTTCAAGAACTTACGATCGCCACGACCAAAGTGACGCGAGTAGAAATCCTGTCCAAACCCAAGCACAAACATTTCGGAGTAGGCCGTAGAGTCATCCTTACTTGCTCCTACACTCTTGTAAGCACCCGTATAGGCGTAACTCTTTTCCCTGGTGAATAGGTACCTGAGAAAGGAACCCTGGTAGCTGCTATACGAAACACCCTTCTTAGGCGACTCGATACTCAGGTAGGAGTACTCGAAACCCGGCATGTTCACAAAGGCAACCTTGGTTTGGTCGGGAGTGGTAATCTCATCTTTTAGGAAGATGGTTACCGAGTAGCCAACGCTTTTGGAGGTTAGCTCGAGCAGCGCCTTGCTACTCTCGTAAATCTTCTCCTCAACTGCCTTTTGCTCGCCCCAAAGGGTCATGTAGGATTCCGAGCTGCTGTCAACCTTGCTCAGCAGCTGGCTATACGAGGCACACTTACTTTTCAGAAACTCCAGCTCGAGGTTGGCTGAGCGAATTTCCGAATCGCTATTTGCCGTATTTACCTCCTTCGAGAGCACGTATCCCAAGCTGCCCAACAGCTGGTCGAACTGCAGGTACTGGCTATCGTTTAAGCTCATGGTAACCGTAACGCTCTTAACGTTTTCGATTTGCTTTTGCACCTTAACACGGTTGGAAAGGATAAAAGAGTTAAGCTTACCCCTCGATGCGGCAAAGTTAACCGAGCTAACATCCACGGTAACATCGGTAGAGGCAAACGTCGAATCGGATTGAGCAAAAGCCGCGGTGGTTAGAAAAACAGCTGCGCAGAAAATCAGAAATTTCATATAGTGATAATTATTGGTTACGTATGCCTTATGGCCAACCGTATAGTACCCGTCCGGTACAACAGCCAAATACCTCAGCCATAAAACAAAGGTGCAAAGATGACACATTTTAATTCGGCTCGAAATACTTAAACCGATGCGGACGCCTCCAATATTTTAAAAAAATCATTACCGACAACGTCCTACAACCTACAATATTTAACAGTAATAGGGGCTTCCATCCCCGACAAGCAGCCCCCGAACAGGAGCGAATAGGCAGGATGGTGGTACGATTCGTAAAAATTAGCACCAGCGCTACCGTCCGTGCGGTGCAAGGTGTCGCCCCCTCAATGGCATAACCAAAGCACAAGGCTACACCTCCCGCCAAGTGGGACAACAGGCGCAGCAACCTGTAGAATTAGGAGGAAACAGCAAGAAGTAAAGGAGGATATCCTGCACGCAAGCACAAGAAACGAACAATGGCAAATCCGAAGGGATGAACACCCCGAGCAGGGTTAAGGTACGGTAGGAAATAGGTCACAAGAGAAGTCGGCAACCGAGGAGCAGGCGGACACCTGTTCGAAACCGGAACAACGGAGTAGGCCGGCAAAACCGCTACAACCCATCAAATGCCCAACGCCCGCACTTACCGGATTGGGCTACTTCCCGAAAAAAACATTCTCACCCCAAGCACCACCAGCAGAAGGGCAAAGATCTTTTTTAGCAT
>CAXYUU010000598.1:0-1574 GCA_964292015.1 uncultured Acetobacteroides sp. | reverse complement strand
GGTGGTACGTCGTACACCTGGGACTTTGGCGATGGCCAATCGGCAAGTACGCCTACAGCAACCGATATAAAGCACACCTACGAAAATCGCACGTCTACTACTAAACGTTTCACGGCAACGCTGACTGTCGTTAATGCAAATGAGTGTGCCGCCACCAAAACGTTCGACGTAGATGTGGTTCCCCGTGTGGAGTCGGCATTTACCTATACGATTAAGGAAAAGTGCACCCCAATGAAGATTGCCTTAGTAAACTCTTCGCTTAATGGGACGGAGTTTAACTGGGACTACGGCCATACTATTGGAAAAGTAGATCAGCTAGAGTTGCGAACCAGCACTGGCCCTTTCGAAAAGATCATCGATAATGAGGATCCGAGCAGCATTAAGGTATATAAGATAACGCTTAAAACCGTGGATAAAGGTACGGGATGTTTTGCCGTATCGGAAAAAGAGCTTACCGTATACCCTAAAATTATTCCCGCAATTACCAGTGCAATTGTCGACAACTGTAAGGGAGGGATAACCTTTAAGAATGCCACCACCGGAGCCACCAGCTACACCTGGTCCTTTGGCGATCAAACCTCGTCGTTTAGCACCGATAAGCTCGACGATATCTCGCATACCTACCTCAACAGGAGCGCTACCAGTAAGATTTTTAATGCATCCATGGTGGCGAGCAATGCAATTGGGTGCACCGCCTCAACCGATAAGGATGTTACCATTGTCCCCCGTGTGGAGTCTACATTTACCCTTGAAGAGCTCGATGGCTGTACCCCTGTAAAGGTAAAGCTAACCAACACGTCGCTAAACGGACAGCAGTTTACCTGGGATTACGGACATACCATTGGGAAGGAACCGCAGCTCAACGTAAAAACGGACAAGCTGCCATTCGAGAAGCTGATCGATAACGAGTCGGATAACGACATTAAGACCTATCCGATAAAGCTTACCGTTGTAGACAAGAATACCCTCTGCTCCGATAGCCACACCATCAACTTTGATGTGCATCCAAAGCTGCGCCCTTCGTTTACCGCCGATAAGCTTTCGGGATGTTCCGATCTTCCGGTAATCTTTACCAACACCTCTACAGGTGGGGTGATGTCGTTTGACTGGGATTTTAACGACGGACAGTCGTCAAAAACGGGAGCCGTTTCCGAAACGGTTGCCCATACCTTTACTAACCGACAGGCAGCTACCCAAAACTATTCGGTAGCGATGTTGGCAACCAATAGCAAGGGGTGTCGGGTAACGGCCTCCAAAACGGTAGGGGTGTATCCAAAGGTCGAAGCCGCTTTTGCCTTTGTTCAAACCTCGAAGTGTACCCCTTTCCCTATCGATATTACCAACGGTTCGTTAAATGGAACCGAATACCAATGGGACTTTGGCCATACCTTTAATGGTAATCGTAGGGATACGGTAAGTAAGTCGAAAGCGGGATTCCGAACCTACATTTACAACGATAACAGCACTAATGCCTTAACGTACACAATGAGCTTAACCGCACGCGATGCCACCACAGGCTGTAGCGATATGGTTACAAAAACTATTGATGCGCAACCCGAGGTAAAGTCGTTGTT
>CAXYUU010000597.1:0-1578 GCA_964292015.1 uncultured Acetobacteroides sp. | reverse complement strand
CCGCAGTTTTCGCTGATGACCGCACACCCCCACGCCCACCTACCCAATCTGCACGAAATAATTACCCCATACCTCTTCATTACCGTCCCATTCATGGGACGGCAAACTCAACAACCCAGCTATTTCCCGCAGATTTCGCTGATTATCGCAGAACTCCACGCCCATCTACCCAATCTGCACAAAATAATTATCCACATCCCTATTCATTACTGTCCCATTTATGGGAAGGCAAACGACAAAGCCCCCCCTCCAATCCACAACTACCGTGCAGCTTGACAGCAACTTCATTAACATAAAAATCCGCCTCTATATTTATAACAAAAACACCACAAAGCAACCACCAATGCTAATAAATATTAAATTTAACATTAAAATCACCCCCTCTATTTGGTAAATAAACTTAACCAGCCTTAGATTTACATATGTAATACTAAAGTAAACTAACCCCAATTACTAACCCCCAAAAAACAAAGGGATTATGAACGCATTAGAAGAAGCCAAGTACAAGACAAATCTCAAAGTTGGAGCTCAAATTGAAAGCAACTATTTAAAGTTTTGCGAGATTAAAGGATTAGAACCATCGTTTAAAAAGCAAGGAAACAACAAAAAGAAAATAGGCGAGCTAAGCATAGAGCAGCGACCCGCTAGTATAGGAATCAACTCCACCAAGAACGACCTCCGTACCGAACTCAGCAAATCAACTGCCGATCTATGCTGTCAAGGCCTACTCTACGCGCAAATTAATCACGATTCTTCGTTTAAAGAGTCTGTAAGCTATACCGAGTCAACTCTTAATAACTATCCAGACAAGAAGCTCGTCGAAGTAGCTGCAATTGTAAATCGCAACTGCCTCAGTAAAAAGACGCAGCTCCTCCAATTTGGAGTAACCGACCAAACGCTCGACTACCATAGCGAGCTCATCTACAAATTTCAAGCTTTATTAGTAACTCCCATTAAAGCCATCAACGACAAAAAGGGCTATACCGAATATATAAAAGCGCTCCTAAAGGAGAATGACGAAATCCTTGACCTAATCGATATCGGCATAAACCTACTTAAGGGTAAGTACCCCGACCTGTACGCCAGCTACAAGTCGGCACGTAAGGTAATTGTTACCGGAAAGAACTACATCTCGCTACGTGCCCATATACTCGACAGCGTTACCTTCGAAGGCATTAAAGGTGCTAAGGTTACCCTTACCCCAAATACCGAAAAAAACGCCATGACACCCGAAGAGGTGAAGAAGAATACCAAGGAAAAAGTTACCGGCGTAAAGGGAATCTTCAACATCAAATCGATTACCGAAGGAGTATACAATGTGGTGGTTACCAAAAAGGGATACCAAACAGCAACCTATACCATCACAATAGCCGAGGGCGAAATGTTTGAGCTTAAGGTTAACCTGGTTAGAGAAAGTACATTTTTAGTGATATAATATACTATTAGTTAAGACGGACTTAAGAGGCTTTACCTGCGCGAGGCAGGGGGAGCCTCTATTTTTTATCAGGTAGCCAACCAACCATTCGCCAAACATCTCCCACCTTCCAATGCCACCTAAAAAGTCCTGCACCATTTATA
>CAXYUU010000596.1:0-1584 GCA_964292015.1 uncultured Acetobacteroides sp. | reverse complement strand
TCGGCAAACTTTTCTGCAAAGGTTCAGTACCGACGCTATGGAGGCGACCTACAGGGCGTACTCGACAAGCTCGACTACCTGAAGGAGCTGGGGATAACAGCCATCTACTTCAATCCGCTTAACGATGCGCCATCGATGCATAAGTACGACGCCGCCTATTGGCACCATATCGACCGTAACTTTGGCCCAACGCCGCAGAAGGATGGCGAGATGATGTACTTCGAAAACCACGACAAACCCGAAGAGTGGGTGTGGACAAATGCCGACAGCCTGTTTCTTAAGGTAATCAATGAGGCGCATAAGCGGAATATTCGGGTGGTACTCGACTACTCGTGGAATCATACCGGAACGAACTTTTGGGCATTTCAAGACTTGATGAGAAAGGGGAAAAACTCTCCGTATAAAGATTGGTACGTCATCAACCGATTCGATAACCCGGTAACACCTCAGAACGAGTTCGACTATCAGGGTTGGGTTGGCGTTAAGACGCTACCCGAAATTCGTGAAACGGTACACCACCCCGATTCGGTGGTTGAGGCATACGAAGGTAACATCTACAGCCAGGCTGCAAAGCAGCATATTTTTGCCGTGCTCAAACGTTGGGCCGATCCGAATGGCGACGGCAATCCTACAGATGGAATTGATGGGGTTCGGTTGGATGTTGCCGCTGAACTACCGTTAGGCTTCTGGAGGGAGTTTCGTCAGGTAGCCCGTAACCTAAACCCCGACATGTACCTCGTTGGTGAGGTTTGGTGGGAAAAATGGCCCGACAAGCTGCTCGATCCACGTCCATTCCTAAAGGGCGATGTATTTGACGCCAACATGAACTACCGCTGGTTCCGTTCGGCTCGTAACCTGTTTAACGACTCGCCAAGCGTGCTACCGATCAAGAATTTTGTTAGCCAGATGGACTTCATCTTTAACACCGTTCGTCCGGAGGTAGCCGATGGCTACATGAATATGGCCAGCAGCCACGACTCGCCTCGCCTTTCTACAGCGCTCTACAACAAGGGAAAGTACAAGTATCAGGTAAAGCCATTCGACGATCCCAAGTACAAGGTAAACAAACCCGATGCGGCCACATACAAAATCATGTACCAGCTGCTGGTTCATCAGTACACCTTTTTAGGATCGCCACAAATATGGAATGGCGACGAGATGGGTATGTGGGGAAGCGATGACCCCGACACCCGCAAACCGCTCATCTGGCCCGACTACACATTCGACAACGAGGTGGTTCACCCTTTAGGGCTAGCCAAACCTACCGACAAGGTGGCCTTCGACTCCTCGCTATTTGCCTTTTACAAGCAGCTAATCAACCTGCGTAAAAGCAACGAGGTGCTTACCAAAGGTTCGCTAAAGTACCTCGTAACCGACGAAACAAACCGAGTATTGGCCTACAGCCGCAACCTCGACAGCAAGGAGGCTATCGTAGCCTTCAACCTGTCAAATAAGGTAAAAACGGTAACCATTCCGGTTCGATTTAAGAAGGGATATGCGAATGCGCTAAGCCGCCAAATTATAAAGATAGAGAAAGGAAAGATTACCGTTACCCTACAGCCCAAGGGGTATCTCGTGCTTATT
>CAXYUU010000595.1:0-1589 GCA_964292015.1 uncultured Acetobacteroides sp. | reverse complement strand
CCAAAGATCTTTTTTAGCATACCCTCCGAAATGGAGACCGCCAGCTTGCCGCCCAGGTATCCGCCTATTGTAAAACCGATGCAGATAAAGAGGGCCGACTTCATATCGACATATCCCTTTTGGTAGTACGACATTGCGGCCAGGATGCCTATTGGCGGTACCAGTAGGGCCAGCGTAGTTCCTTGGGCGGTATGCTGGTTAAAACCAAAAAGGAGAACCAGCGCAGGAACAATAATAACACCACCGCCAATGCCTACAAGCCCGCTAAAGTATCCGGCAACAGCCCCGAGCAGGATAAGTCCAACAAGTGGAATAAGATTCGTCATCGTAGCTTATTAAAAATGGCACTACAGAATTTAGAGCAAGAATCGAATAAGTGAAGCTAATTAGCTGTTAGCGAAAAACCTTTGAGAACCATTGTGACTCCTTTGTGCTTTTAGTGAACTAGCTACTACTCAAAGATCCACAAAGCAGGCTTAAAAACCACAAAGAAATACTCAACCATTTACAAAAAATTGCTTCACTCTAAATCCTGTAGAAACTTAAAAATCAACCAGCCGCAAGGGGAATGCGCTTACGAGAACACCTCTCGCCCGCTGTGCCCTATAGCCTAGTATTACAATTAAAATTACCGACAAAAGTAGCATACTTTCCGTTATGCAGCACCTACCGCCACCGTGCAGCAGAGATTTCGCTTAAAGCAGTAGAAGTAGCTCCGACTAAATATGGTGAAGAGTGACAAAAAATGTACAGCTGTTGAAAAACAAACGTTAAGAGTAGACCAAAAAGCTGATTCATAGCACTTCCCCTCCTTTTCAAGGAGGGGTGCCCGTAGGGCGAAGTGGTTGGTGAGTATCAACTATTGACAAAAATCACTTACATCCAGCAAAAATAAATTCTCGTTTAATCAGCATTTTTAAACGCGAAATTACCGCCACCGTGCAGCCACCCATTCCCGCTGCTGCTCGGGCAAAAGAAACGTCCAGGCCACCATACGGGTCACCTTGTTACCCTGCCCCATCGGAATGGTCCTAACCTCAACCGTCTCCACCTTACGTAGCGCCTGGTAAACGCTGGCAAGGTTCGACTCCTTGGATATCAGGGTCGAAAACCAGAAGCAGGAGGTGGCGTACTGCCTACTTTGGGCAACCATGTCGCGCACAAAACGCTCCTCGCCCCCACTACACCACAGCTCGTTGTTCTGCCCTCCAAAGTTTAGGGTTGGCTTGGCCACCTTTCGATGGCTTAGGTTCCGCAGCTTACGAAGCGTTCCCGCTTGGGCTTCGGCCTGTGAGGCATGAAAGGGAGGATTGCAGATGGAAAGGTCGACCCGCTCCTCCTTTTGTATGATCCCCCGAAAGAAATCGTTCCGATTGGGCTGAAGCCGTACCTCAACCCCTCCCCGTAGGCAGCCATTCTGCTCAACAATCCTGGCGGCCGACTGAACCGATACCGGATCGATATCGGCACCAATAAACGACCAGCCATACTCCTTACGCCCCACAATTGGGTACACGCAGTTGGCCCCAACGCCAATGACCTGGCACGATTCGCCATCTCCCGTGGGGATGTTACCCCCATTACAGCTG
>CAXYUU010000594.1:0-1594 GCA_964292015.1 uncultured Acetobacteroides sp. | reverse complement strand
GACATTTGCCGCTATGGCAGACGATAAAAAGATAATATTTTCGATGGTTGGGGTAAGCAAGGTGCTACCTAACAATAACAAGAAAATTCTGAACAACATTTACCTGTCGTTCTTCTATGGTGCTAAAATTGGTATCATAGGTTTGAACGGTTCGGGTAAGTCTACGGTGCTTAAAATCATTGCCGGACTCGATAAGTCGATTCAGGGTGATGTTGTTTTCTCTCCGGGTTACAGCGTTGGCTACCTCGAGCAGGAGCCACAGCTCGACGAGAGCAAGACCGTTAAGGAAATCGTAATGGAGGGCGTAAAGCACGTTGCCGATTTGCTTCAGGAGTACGAAGAGGTGAACGCCAAGTTCATGGAGCCTATGACCGACGACGAGATGAATAAGCTTATTGAACGTCAGGGCGAGCTAACCGACAAAATCGACCATGTGAACGGATGGGAACTCGATAGGACGCTTGAGCGGGCTATGGATGCGCTACGTTGTCCCGAACCCGACCAGCAGGTTAGCGTTCTTTCGGGAGGCGAGCGCCGTCGTGTGGCACTTTGCCGTTTGCTGTTACAGCAACCCGACATTCTGCTGCTCGATGAGCCTACCAACCACCTCGATGCCGAAAGTATAGAGTGGCTCGAAATGCACCTTCAGCAGTATAAGGGAACGGTTATTGCCGTTACCCACGACCGCTACTTCCTCGATAACGCTGCAGGATGGATTCTGGAACTCGACCGTGGTGAAGGTATTCCTTGGAAGGGTAACTATAGCAGCTGGCTCGATCAAAAGAGCACGCGTTTAGCACAGGAGGAGAAGACCGAAAGTAAGCGTCGCAAGACACTTGAGCGCGAGCTCGAATGGGTGCGTATGTCGCCCAAAGCACGTCAGGCTAAAAGTAAGGCGCGCCTATCGGCATACGACAAGATGCTTAACGAGGACACCAAGGAGAAGGAGGATAAGCTCGAAATGTACATCCCTAGTGGACCTCGTTTGGGTAACCACGTTATCGACGTACAGGGCGTTAGCAAAGCTTACGGCGACAAGGTGCTATTCGACAATCTTAACTTCTCGCTGCCCCCTGCCGGTATCGTTGGGGTTATTGGTCCCAACGGTGTTGGTAAAACCACGCTCTTTAAGCTCATCATGGGGCTAGAGCAGCCCGATAGTGGAACTTTTTCGGTGGGCGATACCGTAAAGATTGGCTACGCCGATCAGATGCACAAGAATATCGATCTGGAAAAAAGCGTGTATAGCGTTCTTTCGGAAGGTAACGAGATTATTGTGCTTGGAGGACGTTCGATTAATGCGCGTGCCTACGTTTCACGCTTTAACTTTTCGGGTGCCGATCAGGAGAAGCTGGTAAAGAATCTTTCGGGGGGCGAGCGTAACCGCCTGCACCTAGCCCTTACACTAAAGGAGGAGGCTAACGTGCTGCTGCTCGATGAGCCTACCAACGATATCGACGTAAATACGCTTCGTGCATTGGAGGAGGGTCTCGATGGCTTTGCTGGTTGTGCCGTGGTTATTTCGCACGACCGCTGGTTCCTTGACCGTATTGCAACTCATATTCTTGCCTTCGAGGGCGACTCGCAGGTGGTA
>CAXYUU010000593.1:0-1608 GCA_964292015.1 uncultured Acetobacteroides sp. | reverse complement strand
TACCGTAATATCGTACTCGTAATTTGGGTGCTGCTGCTTATAATTGGAGGTTGGGCGCTAAAGAAAATGCCGCGTAACGAATTTCCCGAATTTACCATACGCCAAGGCGTTGTTGTTGGGGTATACCCAGGGGCTACCTCCGAAGAGGTGGAGGAGCAGCTGGCTAAAGAGGTAGAAAACTACACCTTTGGATTCAAGGAGGTGAAGAAGGCCAGAACCTACTCCCAGTCGAAGAATGGTATTATGTACCTCTTTGTGGAGCTAAACGACAATGTGAAGGATGCCGACCGCTTTTGGTCGAAATACCGCCATGGGCTAAGCGAGCTAAAGATGAAGCTGCCCAGCGGCGTGCTAGCACTTATTGCCGATAACGACTTTGGCGATACGGCAGCCATGCTCATCACCCTTTCGTCCGACACCAAATCGTACAAGGAGATGGAGCAGGAGCTAAAGAAGCTCGAGGCAGAATGCCGCAAGATACCGTCGGCATCGAAAATTAAGCACTACGGGCTACAAAAGGAGCAGATACACGTAAAGGTTCGCCCCGAAAAGCTCAACGAGTACAACATCAAATCGCTATCGCTACTCTCGTCGTACCAGGCTAACGGAATGGTTAACAGCGCAGGAATTCTTAAGGATGGTAAAACCGACTTAACGCTCCACTTCCCTGCCAACTTCGAATCGGAGAAAGATCTGTACGACCAGATTGTCTACTCCGATCCTAACGGTAACATTGTACGACTTAAGGATATTGCCACCATCGAGCGTAGGTACGAAGATCCCGACAGCTACATTCGCCAAAATGGGAGTAAAACGATCCTGCTATCGCTCGAAATGCAGCCCGGAAATAACATTGTCGAATTTGGTAAGGAAATTAACCTGGCCATCGAAAAGTTTAAAGGCACAACATCGAAGGATATTCAGGTGGCCAAAATATCGGAGCTCCCCAAGTACGTCGACGAGTCGATTTCGAACTTTATGAAGGAATTCCTGCTAGCAATTATCTCGGTAATTCTGGTTACCATGCTGCTACTCCCCCTACGAGTTGCCTCGGTGGCGGGAATAACCGTGCCTATTTCGGTGCTTATAACTTTAGGGTTGCTCTACTTCCTTGGCTTTGAGCTAAACACGGTAACCCTTGCCGGACTAATCGTGGTGCTTGGCATGATTGTCGACAACTCGATAGTGGTAATCGACAGCCATGTCGAAAAGCTCGACCACGGCATGGATCCCTGGAAGGCAGCCATTAAAAGTGCGAAGGAGCTGCTGATTCCCATTATATCCGCAACGCTTGCCATTATATCGGCCTACCTTCCGTTAAGCATATTCCTCCCAGGAATGGCGGGCGAATTTGTTTTCGCATTCCCCTTTACCATTGCCATTGCACTGGGGGTGTGTATTCTTGTAGCCGTATTCTTGGTTCCGTACCTCAACTTTACCTTCATTAAAAAGGGGCTCATCCATCACGAAGGCGATAAAAAGGGAAAAACATTTCTCGACAGACTTCAGGAGTTTTTCGACAAGTGGCTCGAAAAGGCATTCCGCAACCCGAAAACAACAATTGCGTGGGGTGTTGGATCCATACTTCTTTCATTTGTACTCTTTGGC
>CAXYUU010000592.1:0-1618 GCA_964292015.1 uncultured Acetobacteroides sp. | reverse complement strand
CTTGGGTGGCGTTGACGGCTTGATCCACATCACTGACTTATCTTGGGGCCGCGTAAATCACCCTGAGGAAATTGTTGAGCTAGATCAGAAGCTGAACGTGGTTATCCTTGATTTCGATGATGCTAAGAAGCGTATCGCCCTAGGTCTTAAGCAGCTTACTGCTCATCCATGGGATTCTCTTGACACTAACCTAAAGGTTGGCGACAAGGTTAAGGGTAAAGTTGTGGTTATGGCAGACTACGGTGCATTCGTTGAGATTGCAACTGGCGTAGAAGGTCTTATCCACGTTTCTGAAATGTCTTGGTCTCAGCACCTACGTAGCGCTCAAGAATTCCTTAAAGTGAGCGACGAAGTAGAAGCTGTTATCCTTACCCTCGATCGCGATGAGCGTAAAATGTCTCTTGGCATTAAGCAGCTTCGTCAGGATCCATGGGAAAATATCGACGAAAAATATGCACCAGCATCTAAGCATACCGCTCGCGTTCGCAACTTCACCAACTTTGGTGTGTTTGTTGAAATCGAAGAGGGCGTAGATGGTCTAATCCATATTTCTGATCTTTCTTGGACTAAGAAGGTTAAGCATCCATCGGAGTTCACCTCTATTGGCGCTGAAATCGAAGTAGTAGTTCTTGAAATTGACAAGGAAAACCGTCGTTTGAGCCTTGGTCACAAGCAGCTTGAAGAAAACCCATGGGATGTATTCGAAACCGTATTCACCGTTGATTCTGTTCACGAAGGTACTATCGTTGAGCTAGAAGATAAGGGTGCTCGTATCGCGCTTCCTTATGGTGTTGATGGTTTTGCTACTCCTAAGCATTTAGGTAAGGAAGACGGAACTACTGCGAAACTTGAAGAAAAGCTTGATTTCAAAGTAATCGAATTCAACAAGGGTGCTAAGAGAATCATTGTTTCTCACAGCCGTACTTTCGAAGAGGCTAAGAAATCAGAAGACAAGGGCGAAAAGAAGGTAAAAACTTCTCCTTCTGCTGCATCATCTGTAAAGAAGGATGTAAAGAAGGCTAACAAGCCAACTACCACCATCGAGAAAACCACCCTTGGCGACCTTGATGCTCTAGTTGCTCTTAAGTCTGAGATGGAAAGCAAGGCAAACTCTGAGATCGAAGGTAAAACTACTTCTGAAGAATAATTCTTTAAAGTCCAAACGATGAATTTGAATATTGAAAAATTGCCTGAATACACCCTTATAAAGGTGGTGGATTCGAAGCTCGATACCAACATTGCTCCCGATTTAAAGTCGGAACTGGTTGTTATTGCCGGCAATGGAGAATCGAACATAGTTCTGGATTTAAGCAATTGCCAGTATTGCGATTCGTCGGGGTTAAGCGCTATTCTCGTAGCTAACCGTTTGTGCAAAAATGCAAATGGAATCTTTGTTTTGACCGGATTAACGGAAACTGTAGAACAGCTTATTAAGCTATCGCAACTCGATACCGTACTTAATATCGCCATGACTCCAGACCAGGTTGCTCCATTCTTTCAAAACTCGGAGGCTTAGTGGACTTTAGCGTCACTATCTTAGGATCAAGTTCGGCTTTGCCGACATCAGACCGATATCCAACCAACCAAGCACCTAAAACGGATAAGGCAGTTGTTTTTA
>CAXYUU010000591.1:0-1638 GCA_964292015.1 uncultured Acetobacteroides sp. | reverse complement strand
TGGATTTGAGTAAAGAATCTACTTGCGCATCGGTGTAGTAGCAAATATCCTCTTTAAACTTATCGTACTCCTCCTTCGAATTAAACTTCACGTTATTGTAGATCCCGTATTGAGCCTTTATAGTGTCTAGCTTTAGATTAGAGTCGGGTATACGAGCCAACGCACTTCGTAACGTCGTACGGCAAGCAGCGGAGGTGTCGATACCTTCATCATCGAGAAGGTTGTTTAGGACAGAATCGGGTGCACCTCGTAGCGAATGTAGTTGCGTCATCAAGCTATCTTTCGAGTCGAAGTCGAACTCTATCAGCCCAACATCGTTGTTGTCGTCGCTATGGGAAACTTTTTCTTTACCAAGGAGTTCATTCATCGTGATACTCATCGAGTTCATGTCGCTGTGCTTGTTTCCAATAATTCCACTTTTCTCCGAGTCGATGGCGTGATCGCTTAGCTTGCCTAGTAGCAAAAAGAAGATAAAGCTCACGAAAATGTACAGCTTTACCGGTGGTACGTAGCGCATGCGCTTACCATCGAGGTAGTCGAGGGTAATACGACCTGGTTGCGTGAACGAGGCCTTTAGAGTGTGCCATAGCTTGGAATCGAAGTGGAAAAAGTCTTCGAAGGCTTCAAATGCCAAATGGTGTGCAGGAATTTTACTGGTGTTGTTTTCCTGTCCGCAGTTGGGACAGTAGTTATCCTCGGGACCAAGCGAGTGGTTACAGTTTAAGCAGGTGTCGGATTTTCTTCGAGATTTAGACATAGTATAAGGTGATTTTTAATTTTAGCGGATGCAAAAATAAACAATACGGAGAGTTCTCATCCTAATACTGGAGTATATTTTGTAACAACTCCTACCCCAATCCCCTAAACCCCTAATCCAAATTCAGACAGCTTGCAACAGGCAACACCAGCAACCCAACCAAAGCAATGTAGGCAGTAGCCTACGTGCATAGCTTCGAACGAGGCTCTACAAGCCGCAATAATACCTATTTAGTAGCGCCAATTATTTATTTTAACCATTTTATTATCAGCCGTTTTTAATTCTAAATATCTCGTCTTTGTTAGATTATCCATAAATACAAGAAAATCACAGTAGCTTTTGAAGTCAGCACTTTTTATAGAATTTATTTCGACAAGCTTATCTCCAATATTAAAGATGGAAGATTCTTGCACGTTTAATATTTTTGAATCAACAACGAAAAAGCCATCTATTAAATCAAAAGAAAACAGACATTCTGGCAATGAATTCCTGCTACCATCAATTTTACCAAATAACAGCTGCCCGTCGGAATTATTAATAGCCACTTTTTCGAATCGCCTTAAGAATTTCAACCCAATACGATTTTCTCCTTTTGTTTTGATAACAATATCAACACTGTCCATTCTGAAACCATTAAAGCTGATAGTACAATTTAAACGAGTGACTGTATCTGGTAATGATTTACCATGAACACCAAACGAAGATTTAACAAGATATGTTATTCTGTTTGGTTTAAAACTTGTCCTATTTCTATCGTAATGACCTTTTGAAAGTTCGATATCAAATAAACCGCCAGAGTCGAATAGGCAAGTATCCATCCTATTACCATTAAGCAAAAAATTTGAATGCAACCCATTTGATCCGTAATAAAAAACAGCTAA
>CAXYUU010000590.1:0-1647 GCA_964292015.1 uncultured Acetobacteroides sp. | reverse complement strand
TTTGTGGCTGGGGTGGTATTCCTGCTGGTTGTATCGATAAAGCTGAGCCTGAACTACCTTTTCGACTTGGAAAGCAGCAGTAAGGATATAGAGTACCTCGCAATGGTTGTTTGGGTTGGCTTTTTCCCCATCCTATTCCTCGCCTTCAACGAAAACAGCTTACGGCTTACGCTTAAGAATAAGCTCACCGAGATTCTGTTTAACTACATCCTGACGCCGGCAATTATTATCTACATGCTGATATTTTACTCCTACTTTATTAAGGTGGCGCTTCAGTGGGAGCTGCCTAAGGGGAATGTAGCCTACATGGTGTTTGGATTTGGAATTGCCGCGTACCTGCTTAAGATGGTTTCGTACGTGCTATCGAAGGATTACTTCGGATGGTTATACCGCAACCTTTCCTTCTTTGTACTGCCCGCTTTGATCCTTTTTTGGATCGGAACGATATACCGTGTAAACGAGTACGGCTTTACCGAGGAACGCATCTACCTGCTGATTGGTGGAGTTTACCTAACCGTGGTATCGCTGGTGCTTATAAGCCGTAAGCTAGGCCGATACCTGTACCTCTCGTTGGGGGTAATTGTGTTGCTATCGGCATTTACCTACATTCCATTTATGTCGGCTAAAACGTTGGGCATAAAATCGCAGGAGCATCGATTCGAAAAGGCGCTAAATTCGCTAGGGTACACCAAGCTCGATAGCACCGTACGGTTTAAGGCGCTAGCCGATACGCCTCAAAATCGAAAGGTCGTTAGCACCTTAACCTCTTCGCTCGAATACGTTTACAACAACACCGAAAAAGGATACACCATCCACCATCTAGGCGTAAAGAATTCGTACCAACTCGAAAAAATCATTACCCCGGTAAACTATGGCATGGCTGATGAAAGTTCACCGGTTCGGGTGTTGGATAATCAGATATCCGAATTAAACCTTCAAGGGTATAAAACCTTGGTGCTGCTCGATGCTTATTCGGATAAGGGGAACTACTACAAAAACAATGGATCCCGACTGATTATTTACCACAACGGTAAGGTTATTTTTAACGCCAGTAAGAAATCGCTTATTAGAAGTCAGCTCGCCAAAGCGAGTGTTACCCTTTTTGATGCAGCGGATGTTGAAAATCCGTTAACCAAACAGCAGCAGCTGCTGCTTTACCGAATCGAAATTCCTGGAGGTGTAGCCTTGGTAAGTAGCTACTACATTAACGAGCAATCTCTAAAGGATGACGAAATCTACTTGTACGGTATGCTGTTGAGGTAAAATATAGGGGTTGCTGGGTTAGCAACCGTAAAGTTGAACAGAAAAGTACCGAAAGGGTACCAGCTAAGGTTGGTGCCCTTTTTTGATCACGGATTAGAAGGATTACGCGGATTGCACGGAGATGCGGCGGCGCTCTGGCGCTAATCGTAGGCTCTGCCTACGATTTTTGTCTTTGCAGCCTCTGTCCTAATGTTCATGTATGAGGATTCCTCTTTTAATTTCCCGCAGATTTCGCAGATTGGCGCAGAGTTCCGTGCCTATCTGCGGTATCAGCGGGACATTACCATTAAGTTAAAGGAATAGCTTTCATCGGAGTGTCCTCCCATGCGTGTCACGGAACCGAGCAACGCGAGTTCAGCGTAGCTAATCTAATGAATTGCCCGA
>CAXYUU010000589.1:0-1664 GCA_964292015.1 uncultured Acetobacteroides sp. | reverse complement strand
GATTGAAAATTCTTCATTACCACCGTCGATAAGGAAGTCGAAGTTGGTCATATCAGGAAGTATGGCGATATATACCCCAGGAGTAATAAGCGAATCACCCTTAAACACGGCAATTCCGTCGTGGTTTACAAGAACGGTATCCATCACATATTTAGCCGTATCAAAATAGTAGCCAAGCATTAACTTGGTATCTTTGACGCCGTTAATTTTAATTTCGATGTGATGCTTTCCTTTGCTGTTCGGACTCGCATTCTTTTTGGAGTTTTGAGCATTTGCAAGTATGCCACCTGCAAACAGAAGGCAAATAAGGAGGAGTGTAAAGTTTTTTTTCATGGCCAATTATGTAGTGAATTGTCGCTCTACAAAAATAAAGGAATTTTTTGTTCATTTGGAACTTATTCAGGTAAACAATTATCTTAAAGTAATGTTAATATTATCGTCGTAACAACGCTTTTTAAGGGCATGAATGCTGCTCTTGTTTGTTACTGACGATAGTATTCTTTGCTAAAGAACACATTTCGCATCTAGTACAGTTAATAATTAGGAAAAAACACCTTGCGGCAGAACTCGTCGTTTAACTTATGCTTAAAAAGGTTGTTTAAAGTACGTTTTACAATATGAGAGGATGAATAACCCGATACATTCGAATAGCTTAATAGAAGAAACAAGTCCATACTTGTTGCAACATGCTTACAATCCGGTATCGTGGTATGCATGGGGGAGTTCGGTATTTAAAAAAGCGAAGCAGGAAGATAAGCTGGTGGTAATTAGCATTGGCTATTCGGCATGCCACTGGTGTCATGTGATGGAAAAGGAGTGCTTTGATGATGAAGAGGTGGCAATGGTAATGAATGACCATTACATATCCGTAAAAGTAGATAAGGAGGAAAGACCTGATATCGATCAGCAGTATATGAGTGCTGTCCGAGTTATTACTGGTAATGGAGGATGGCCTCTTAACATAGTATGCCTTCCAGATGGGCGTCCCATTTACGGCGGAACTTACTTCCCAAAACAGCAGTGGATTGATATTCTAGAGAAAATTAATGCGCTATACATTACCGATAAGGATCGGGTGGTGAAGGCTGCTGCCGATTTAGTTGAAGGGGTGAAGAGTGTCGATATAATTGAGTCGAAGCTGCCTGGTCTTGACTATCTTCCAAAGTATTTAAGGCTAATTGTAGAGCCTTGGAAGCGTAAGTTTGACACGAAGTGGGGCGGTACCCAATCGTCTCCGAAGTTTCCAATGCCTGCCTCTATCGACTTCTTACTTTCCTATGCCTACCATATGCGGGATAACGAGGTGAAGAGTCAGGTGGTGCTAACGCTTGATAAAATATCTCAAGGAGGGATATACGACCATGTTGGTGGTGGTTTTCATCGATACTCGGTAGATGGACAGTGGTTCATGCCTCATTTTGAGAAAATGCTTTACGATAATGCGCTGCTGGCTGAAACCTACCTGTGTGGCTACCAGTTTACCAAAAAAGCAGCTTACAAGCAGGTTGCTATCGACACGTTAGAATTTCTTTTACGAGATTTGTATTCGAGCGATAAGCTGTTTTATAGCTCGACGAATGCCGATTCGATAGATGGTGAGGGGAAGTACTTCATGTGGTCGTATGAGGAGGTTTACTCGATACTGGATGGAGATACCGATCTGT
>CAXYUU010000588.1:0-1670 GCA_964292015.1 uncultured Acetobacteroides sp. | reverse complement strand
CGAAACCAGCGAATCCTTTAGCGACATCCCCTTTAGCCAAAAGCGAAATAGGGCAGGATCCGATTCGTTGACCCAGTAATCGCGATACGAAATAACCAGCCCCTTCTTCGGGTAGGCCCATCCCTTACTCACCAGCAAAGGCTTATACTTTAGCGCCAGCAGCTCCTTATACAGCAAGCTGTCGAGCCGAGCTACCGTAGCCACCTCCCTATCGGGCACCGCCGTAACGATATTGCCCACATTTTCGAGCTGGGCATCCGAGTAGATCAACGAGGTAATCGACTTTTCGATGTACACCGTATCCCTTTTCGACATTTTGTAGTTGGGGTTCCGGTAAACCTTCGTAGAGGTAACGCACGACACAGCCATTATACCCAGCACAACTATTCCTACAACCTTTCTCATTATTCCCTTTTTAGAAGTTTTAAAGATGACCTCCTTAATTTTAATATGCAAGACGTAGAGTTCAGTTTTCCTTACTATTTTTGATGCTGCTTAGAATAAACCCACAACATGAAACGAGCATGAATACCGAGATTCGGCAAAGCAGCAGAAAATCGATCGTGCGAGCAACATACGACCAATAAAAAACAACTATATCCGCATGAACGTAGCAAAGCTCTGCCTGCTGGTTGCCATGCCCGCCGAGGCTAAACCGTTAATCCAGCACTTCAACCTAATACGACAGGAGAACTTCTTCGGAAAGCTTCCTCCAGAGGCCTATACCGGATCGTACCGAAACATCGAAATACTGGTGGTGGTAAATGGAACCGATCGGATTCATGGCACCAACCTGGTGGGCACACAGGCCGCCACGCTCGCCGCTCAGGTGGCCATCGAGAGGTTTGCCCCCGACCTAATTATCAACCCCGGAACGGCAGGTGCCTTTGCCCGCAACGGCTCGCGCATTGGCGACGTGTACCTCAGCCACCAGCACTTCGTATTCCACGACCGCCGTATCCCCATTCCCGGCTGGGATGCCTTTGGCGTAGGCAGCTACCCATCGTACGACACCACGGCCATAGCCACCGCGCTTGGCTTTAAGCAGGGCATCGTCACCACCGGAAACTCGCTGGACATGTCCGCCGACGACGAGCGCATCATCAACCAAGCTGGCGGTCAGGTAAAGGACATGGAAGCCGCCGCGCTGGCCTGGGTAGCATCGCTGCACGAGGTGCCCATCTTTAGCGTTAAGTCGATCACCGACCTGATGGAGTCCGAGAAAACCACCCAGGAGGAGTTTCTCGAAAACCTTCACGCCGCCTCGGTTGCCCTAAAGGATGCCTGCTTTAGCATTATCGACTACCTCGCAGATAACCAAAACGCTGATTAGAACACAGATTTTACTGATTGAACAGATTTGCACGGATAATTTGGATTGAGTGTAACGCTGACTTACGGTTAAAACAAGACACCCTCTCGACGATTGTCTAAAATCTAATGTCTAAAATCTCAAATCTAACATCCCACATCTAGCGCCTCAAAACAATGACCACCCAACGCAAGATAATCCATGTAGATATGGATGCCTTTTTTGCCTCCATCGAGCAGCGCGAAAACCCCGAGCTCCGGGGTAAGGCAATTGCCGTAGGCAGCTCGTCGGAGCGCGGCGTGGTGGCCACGTGTAGCTACGAGGCACGGAAGTTTGGCGTGCGGTCGGCCATGAGCAG
>CAXYUU010000587.1:0-1673 GCA_964292015.1 uncultured Acetobacteroides sp. | reverse complement strand
ACAGCCCAATAAACACCAAGTTTTTGACCTACCAAAGGTATATGAAGCAAAAACAAGATCAAGTTTCTGCTATTCAGGAAAAAAATAAGGCAAACCAGTCGAATCCCTCGCTTCAAAAGCAAGCCTCCGAAGAGCTCCGTAATATTGATAAAGAGGTAAGAGCCAACTGGGAAGAACTTCGAACAAAAGAAGATGGAAATTTACTCGGCCTGCTAATTTCACTTGTGCAATCCCCAACAATTCCAGACTTTAACGTACCAGACAATGCCCCCAAAAGAGACTCAATTCGCTGGTCAATGGGGTACAACTACCAAAAAAATCACTATTGGGATAACATCAACCTTTCAGACCCTCGCCTTTTAAGAACGCCAATATTCACATCACGTCTCCGGAACTACATTAGCAATATTCTAATACAATCACCAGACAGCCTAAAGCCAGAGATCGAAAAGTTCATTTCAAAAACGGCTAACAATAAGGTTGTATATCAATACTGTATTAGTTACTTGCTGAACCACTTCAACAAGTCAAGTATCATGAGCCACGACGAAGTGTTTGTGTATATTGCCGACCATTACTACTTTTCAGGTAAAGCCCCATGGGCAAATAAAGAATTACTATCTACTCTTACACAACGAGTAACCAGACTTCGACCTAACCTAGTTGGTAAAATTGCCCCTAACCTAGTTCTTGAAAGTGAAACAGGTGAATATATGGCCTTAAATCAGGTTAAAAGCAAGTACACCGTTGTATATTTCTGGGAACCAGATTGCAGCCATTGCCAAAAAGAGACTCCACTACTATACGACCTTTATAAAAAAGTAAGCAATAACGGGGTTCAAGTTTATGCAATCTACACCCAGTACAAAAAAGATATATGGACAAAATATCTTGCAGAAAAGGGATACGATTGGATTAACGTATGGGACTCTAACTACAACTCCGATTTTCGCTCACTATACGATATTTCATCGACACCAACTATTTACCTCCTCGATAAGGATAAAAAGATCATTGCAAAACGCATAAGTGTTCAGACATTAGAAAATATACTTAATGAGTTAAATCCAAAACAGTAGCGATAAAGCGATCAACATAATAGGTTGGTCGCTTTTTTTATTTAATACGAGATAAGCTTACACCTTCACAATTTTACAAATAAACCAAAATGCAACCAATTAATAAATTATTCAAAAATATTATATACAAAAGAGCATTTTCCTTATCTTCGCATAAACAAATTAGAAGATGGTCTTTTTACTGCTAAGTATATTTTCATCAACATTTATCACCCTAATTTTTAAGTTGGTCACACAACGAAAGATTGATATTTTTAGTTGTATTGTAGTAAACTACCAAACTGCCTGCCTCCTTGGATTTGCTTTCGCAAATTTTTCGGGAGGCTTTTTTTTTACCCCAAAATTCATTGGTGCCGCCGTTATCGTCGGCATTTTATTTGTCATCACGTTTTATCTTGTTGGTCTATGTACTGCCAAAGCGGGTATGGGCATAACCAGTATAGCGAGCAAAATGTCATTAGCAATTCCAATTTGCGTATCTTTTCTATTTGATGGAACAGATATCATCACACAAAAAAAGATTTTTGGAATAAGTCTAGCAATAATAGCCGTTTTACTAGCATCCTTTAAAACAGGATATCAACGATCTAAAAC
>CAXYUU010000586.1:0-1673 GCA_964292015.1 uncultured Acetobacteroides sp. | reverse complement strand
CTCCTTTACCGCCAGAATCAGGGTGAAGTTGGATATGATGGTGGCCACAATGGCCAGCAGCAGCAGGTTTACACCTACCGATACCGACGTTATGGGCTGCACCCCACCATGTAGCAGGGCAACCGCCCCGAAGAACAGGGTGGCGATGAGCAGCACGTAAAAGGTTACCGTGCTGCTGTTCAGGTGGCGAAGCGACGATTTCTGTAGTCCCACAATGTAAAACCCGTAGCAGAACACCGTAATAACCGAGTAGCCAATGCCTCGAAGGCTCAGCGTTGCACCATCGCTCCAGGCCATCAGCGCAACACCCGCTAGCGATAGGATAATGGCAAGAACAATCCCCACCGTTGGCTTTTCCTTAAATATCGATAGCATGATGATGGCCACCATTACCGGGTACAGAAAGTTGATGGTGGTTACGATGCCCGTTGGGATGTACTGGTACGATAGGATCAAAAATAGCGCCGTGCACCCGTAGCATCCCACACCAAGTACAACCAGCTCCACCAGCTGCTTGGCCGACACCCGAAAGGTGGTCTGCTTTATCTTGGCAAAGATTCCAAAGAGGATGGCCGAAATCAGGAATCGGTAGAATAGCACCGAGTAGGGCGTTTGTCCTCCCCGCATGGCCGCCACCGAAAATAGGGGGATCAGCCCAAAGGTGGAGGACGATATAATGGCGTATGCGATACCGCGTCGTTGCATTTTTTTTGCCGCAAAGTTAATCGTTAAGCAGTGCTATTGGTCTGCCACCCTCAAATTTAGCTTCGGGCGGTATTTCTGGTGGTTGGCTACTCCCGAATGTGGCGAGCCGAGGCGGTAGCCCGCATGCCGCCATCCGAAAACCGGTTGAGAACCCTTGTCGATGCCCATTCGCGTTGGCTCTAACGGTAGCCATCGCTAGGGGCGTGGTGCGGTTCACCCGGTAAAAGGTGAAAAAGTCTTTTTTTATTGTCTCGTTAGCAAAGTTATCCATTCCTTTGTACCCACTACCGGCGTTATCTCGAATTGCTGGTGGTGTGTTATGCTAATACTAGAATCTTATGAGTAGAATTTTAAAACTTTCGATGCTGGTTACCCTTTTCCTGTTTGGAATTGGGACATCGGCTTTTGCTGTTAAGGTAGCACAACCGAGTGCCAAGGCTGCCGTTGAAACCATTGCCGGATGCTACGTGTCCGACTCGTACGCCAAGCGGTCGCAAGGGTACGATTGGGTGGCGGTTATCATTACCAAGTACGACAGCCATAAGTACCGCATATCGGTGCGCTCGCGCGGAGATAGAAAGCGACCATCCTGCACCTTCGATGCCTTCGGCTACGTTTTAGATCGTAATGTTTTACGGGTAACCGAGGATGGCAAAACCATACTCTTTACCGTTGCCGGTGGTGGTCTTACCATTGCCACCGAGCAGGAGCGCGATGCCGTTATCCTGTCGCAGTGCTGCTCGGGTGGCGCATCGCTTGCCGGACGCTACATGAAGATTAAGGGAGCGGTTGATGCTGCTCAGGTCGATAAAACGGTTTACCGTAAGTACCTAACACAGGACAGCATCTCCTTTGCAGTAGAGCAGATGGGCAATGTGCTAACCATTAGACCCAATGGCTTATCTGCCGACAGCAACCCCGTTAGCCATAAGGTCGATGGCAAGGTGGTCGATGCCGAGGTAGGCGAT
>CAXYUU010000585.1:0-1675 GCA_964292015.1 uncultured Acetobacteroides sp. | reverse complement strand
TTCCGTCTATCACCAGGTTGTTTACCGCATCTACGCTAAAGAGCACGTCGTACTTTTCGGCAATAATATCGATCTCCTTACAGCCGCAGCACCAGCTATTGAAGTGGATCTTAAAAGCATTGTATCGAAGATGTAGCATTACCAGTTCCTCGCCCGTTGCTCCTTGCCCATTCATACTCTAAGCCAACTATTGGGTTGTAGCTTTTAGTATCTAAGTTACCTATTTTACGACCCTGACTATATCATTAGTCTACAATCAATCTCTTTTTTAACCCTCACTGTAGCCGTAAATGTTCTGTTACTTGTCGAGAAAAATGGGTAAAGCAGGATCTCAATTTTTAGATTTTATCTAAATTGCCGCCGAAAATTAAAGTATTTATCAACCATAAAATGTAACAATATGAAGAAGATTGCTATTCTAGCGATGTCTATTTTGATTGCCGGAGCTGCATTTGCCCAAACTCCTCAAGTTCCTGCTAAGAATGAAGTTGCTAAGACTGAAAGAATAGAAGGCGATAAAAAAGTTGCTAAAAAACCTAAAAGAGAAGCGAAAGCAATCATAGCCAAACGTGATTCTGCCGCGCTCGCAGGTGCTAAGGAAGCCGAGAAGAAAAAATAATCTCGCCTACTACGAAATAGAAAATCCCAGATCTAAGGTCTGGGATTTTTTTTGCGTTATAGGGTTAGCGCCTCTATGGCCAGGGTTACCCTTTCGAAGTTGAACTGTGCAAGTTTCGAATCCATTAGCTGGGCAATTTGCTCGTTGGCCAAGTTGCCAATGCTACCCAGATGCTGGTAGTTGAGCTGCACCGGACGTCTGAACTTCCCCTCGGCAATATCGCCACCCACTATTTTATAGGCATCGCGGAAAGCCTTTCCGTCTATCACCAGGTTGTTTACCGCATCTACGCTAAAGAGCACGTCGTACTTCTCATCGTCTAGCAGTCCATCCTTTACCCTTACCTGCGAAAGCATGTAGGTGGTCATATCGATGCAGTCGACAATTTTATTGAATGCGGGGAAGATGACATCCTTGGTGAGCTGCAGGTCGCGATGGTAGCCCGAAGGGAGGTTGCTGGTAAGCAGCATAATCTCGTTAGGCAACGACTGTAAGATGTTACACTTGCCCCTGATAAGCTCAAACACGTCGGGGTTTTTCTTGTGCGGCATGATGCTCGATCCGGTGGTGAGCTCGTCGGGAAACGAGATGAAGCCGAAGTTTTGGTTCATGTACAGCACCACGTCGAAGGCCAGCTTGGAGAGCGTTCCGGCAACCGATGCAAGGGCAAAGGCAACGCTGCGCTCGGTTTTACCACGACTCATTTGGGCAAACACCACGTTGTAGTTGAGCGTATCGAACCCCAAGAGGTCGGTGGTGAGCTGCCTATCGAGCGGAAAGGTAGAGCCATACCCTGCTGCCGAGCCAAGCGGATTCTTATTGGCCGAGCTGTAGGCGGCAAGCAACATCTCCATATCGTCGGTGATGGCCTCGGCATAGGCGCCAAACCACAACCCAAACGACGAGGGCATAGCCAGCTGCAGGTGCGTGTAGCCGGGCAGCAGCTTATCCTTATGCTCGTTGCTAAGCGCCTGTAGCTGATCGAACAGCGCCTTGTAGCTGTACACCACGCGCATGAGCTCGCTACGGAGAAACATCTTGATATCGACCAAAACC
>CAXYUU010000584.1:0-1684 GCA_964292015.1 uncultured Acetobacteroides sp. | reverse complement strand
GGCAGCCGAATACCTCGAAAATGTGGTGACTAAGCTGGCCGAAAAAACCGGCATTCCAACCTCCGAATCCGACTTCCTCATAACGCATCAACCCGTTGCTTGGGCTCCAATGGCTTGGCGCGACTCGCTGGGCTTCACCCCCAGCCAGCATTACAGCAGCTACGAAAAGTACGGCAATATTGCCACCTGCAGCGTGCCCACCAACCTGCTACATGCCATCGAAAAAGGCATGGTAACGGCCGGACAGCGGGTGCTCATGGCCTCGTCGGGTGCCGGGGAAAACCACATTGCCCTGTACGAAATGGTAAGCCCCGAGCTAATCGAGAATGTTCTCGCGTTTTAGGCCGATGAAACCAATTTTTACCTCCGATTTTTACACGCTGTACCATATCCCCGAAAGCGAATGTATGGTGCAGCAGTGGACTGGCTCGTGCTCGTCTGCCGATTTTAGGGCTACGCATCTTAAGTCGGTTGATTTTTTCGAAACCAGCGGCTGCCGGCATGGCGTAAGCGACATTCACCTAGCACCGCCCCTGCCCAAAGACGAGGCGGCGTGGGCCGCGGAGGTTATCCTGGCCAAGTACCGCCAGGCCAACTTGGCCGTACTGCGAATCGTTAAACCAGCAGAGGCCAAAACGCAGCTCGTGGTAAACAACCTGGTGAGCACCAGGCAGGCAATTCGCGTTTTTAATACCCTAGAGGAGGCGTTACACGATATACAAACGCCCTAACATCGAAATCTGTCCGATTTTTAGTTTATATTTAATTGTATTACAATGGAAAAGTTATTTGAATCAAAGTTTGTGACCCTACTGTACGATGCGTCGAAAAAATGCCTAGTTCAAAACTGGACTACCTTTTGCACCACCGACGATTACAAAATGGCACAGCTAAAAAGCGTCGATTTTGTAATTGCTAAAGGATGTAAAGCATTCATTAGCGATACCACCAACGCCAGCTTGCTGAAAAAAGAAGCCACCGATTGGGCTGTTGAAGTAATTGTACCTAAGCTTAAGAGTCACGGCATCATGCACCTCGATATTGTACTTCCACAAAGTGCGTTTACCAAGATGACCATTAGCAATCTCGAAAAAGATTTAGGATCTTACATGAGATACCACGGATCGCTAGCCTCTGCACTAGCAACACTTTAGTAGCAAATTCTTACGATGCCTCCTGCAGTGCTTGCATCTCCAAAGGCCCAGAAGTGCCACCTACTCCTGCTACGTACCATCGCGCATGAGCGGCCAAACCTCCGAGCACCTTTCGTTGCTGCCCCCCGATTCGCCTATGCTAAGCGGTATCGGGTAAGCTTGTAGTAAAAAAGGCACCGAACCTACTCCCGATATTGAAACCGTTTACCTTTAGTAAGCGGTCTCGATATCGGGTTTACTGCAAAATAGCCCCTACCCTTTTGCCTCCCCAAAAGAGCAGGAATACACAAACCACCTTCAGCTACCACCGTCAGTTTACCCACCAACCTTTTTTAAACGCAAAATCACAGCGTGTCATACGTACCCACGAAATTTCGAGCTTAATAGTAAGGTAAAACAAGGCTAGTTCATTTGGCTTGCTTGTAAAGAACCCGCCCCCCCAGCTACGCCGCAATCTCATTAAGTTCGGTAAAAACTTTCCTCGGAGTGTCATCCCGTGCTTGTCACGGAACCGAGCAAAGCGAGTTCAG
>CAXYUU010000583.1:0-1684 GCA_964292015.1 uncultured Acetobacteroides sp. | reverse complement strand
AGTAAAGCGCCACTCGAAGAAAGTAGAGCGCCACTCGAAGAAAGTAGAGCGCCACTCAAAGAAAGTAGAGCGCCACCCGAAGAAAGTAGAGGATCACCCAAAAAAAATAGGCTGACGTATATGCCTTAGAGGTTAACGGTGGAGGCGACGCTTGCCCAAACGGATTTTTCGCCCTGCCGATGTGGCGATGCTACGGGGTTTACGGAATATGCCTACTCCTTATTAAGATGCTGGCAGACCGATGCGAGGAGGCTGTTTGGGGTGAACCGCTCCATTTTTATCGAAAAAATGGTGACCATGCTTACGCTCGAAATCGTTGGGGAGGGCGGGGTGGTAAAGCAGGCTGCGGATGGTTGCTCTACATCCGCAGCTGCAGGGACAATGGACGATGCACGGTAGCCGGCAGATGGTACCGGATGGGAGGTGCTACACGTCCATGCTCTTGAAATCGATCTTAGAAATTTGCGCGTACTGGGGGCTGGAGGCACCGTATACCGACTTTGCGTACGACTTTACGTCGAGGGCAACATCGACAAGGCCGGTTATGTCCTTATAAAGAATGTTGTTTCGAGCAATACGGGCGTTGGTTAGCGCGGTGTAGGCGTTTACCACGGCCTCGTTTTTGGCTTTTAAATCGGCCGAGCGTGCGGTGAGGGTCGTTACCTTGAGCTCTTCCTCGTTAGGGTTATACTGGGGAACGGTTGCCAGGAACTGCACCAGCCTTTCGAAGGAGGCCAGGCGGCTGTCGAAGCTCATTTGCGAGGTGGAGACTCCTTTAATGGGGATTTCACCGGGAGCTAGCTCCTTCTTTTTGACGGCTCCGGAAGGGCCATGAATTTTACGAACGATGGACATTGCCCGTTCGTCGACCTCGGGGGTGGTATCGGTTGCCTTGAGGGCGTTTATCACACGGGTGGAGAACATGCTGAGCGGTGCAAATGCTACCTCGCGAGCGGCTACGGCCAAGGAGTACACGGGCTCGGCAACATCGACTGCGTTAGCGGCATTGCCGGCGGTGGTGGAGAGGACTTTTAATGCGGCCAATCCGAGAGATACTTTTGAGGGGTTGTAAGCTACTCCGTAGCCGGTAACCACCGAGAGAAGCTCGTAGAAGTTGGCTAGATTCTTTTTGTGACCGGTTTCGGAAGTGGAAATAGTCTTTGCGATTTGTTTTGCCCCTTCGGGTAGCTTAGATGTACTTGACATAACTTTTATGTTTTACATTAGACTTAGGTTTAAGACATTCCGAATATACAAACTTTACGTTAAACAGATGTAATTTATATTTTGATTTTAACGATTATTTAGCTCGTTGTGCGGTGTGATGCGTGTAAAACCAACTAAGCAACAACGCTCCACCCCACCCTATGGGCTGCTGCCATATTTAGAGAAATGGGGAATGCTGAATTTGCCGTCCCATAAATGGGACGGCAATGAAATAATTTTTCTTGCAGGTTGAGGGTGGTAAAGAGAAAAAAAGTAGACAAATCCTTTTCGATAATATACAAAAAACCACCCCGCCCTTCGGGCACCCCTCCTTAAAAAGGAGGGGAATGGCTCCGAATAAGGTTTGGGAGGTACTCGCAGAGTTGGGTTTTAGAAAGCTGTATATTTTCGTCACAATTCGGGACTATTTTTCCCGCAGATTGCGCGGATGGCGCAGAAGTTTGTGGGCATTGGGGAA
>CAXYUU010000582.1:0-1692 GCA_964292015.1 uncultured Acetobacteroides sp. | reverse complement strand
AATAAAGAGGAGTCGCTTTTACGCTTTCACCCTTGGATTTTTTCTGGAGCAATCTGTCATATTATGGGAGACCCTAAAGAGGGCGACATCGTGGAGGCGTACACCTCCAACAACGAGTTTATTGCGCTGGGACACTACCAAATTGGCTCGATAACCGTTCGAGTAATCACCTTCGACGCCGAGAATATCGACCAAGAGTTCTGGAACCACAAGTTTCAGCACGCCTTCGATGCCCGCAAGGCGTTAGGTTTTACCAACAGCACCCACACCAACTGCTACCGCCTGATTCACGGCGAGGGCGATAACCTACCCGGACTAATTGTGGACATCTACGGCGAAACCGCCGTGGTGCAGGCACACTCGGTGGGCATGTACCTCTCGCGCGACAACGTGGCCGAAGCCATCAAGCACGTGTACGGCAGCACCATCAAGGCAATTTACGATAAGAGCGAGGGGACGCTACCCTTCAAGGCCGGACTCAACGCCAAGGATGAGTACATCTACGGCTCGAGCATCGACACCCCTGTTCTCGAAAACGGCATTAAGTTCAACGTTAGCTGGGAAGAAGGTCAAAAGACCGGCTTCTTCCTCGACCAGCGCGACAACCGCGAGCTGGTGGGCAAGTACTCTAAGGGTAGAGACGTGCTCAACATGTTCTGCTACACTGGTGGATTCTCGCTTTACGCCCTTGCGGGTGGAGCCAACAGCGTGGTTTCGGTAGACAGCTCGAAAAAGGCAATGGAGATGGTGGATCGCAACGTGGCCACCAACTACGAAAACGACCCGAGGCACACCTCGCTGGCCGACGACGCCTTCGAACACCTACGCACCATCGACGGCAAGTACGACCTGATTATTCTCGACCCCCCAGCATTTGCCAAGCACAGCAAGGTGCTCAACAAGGCGCTGCTCGGATACCGCCGCCTCAACGCGCTGGCGTTTCACAAGATTAAACCCGGCGGAATACTCTTTACCTTCAGCTGCTCGCAGGTGGTAACCAAGGAGCACTTCCGCAACTCGATATTTACCGCAGCGGCCATCAGCGGGCGCAACGTGCGCATCCTGCACCAGCTTACCCAACCCGCCGACCACCCTATTAACATGTACCATCCCGAAGGGGAATACCTGAAGGGGTTGGTAGTTTATGTGGAGTAATTTCTAGCAGAAGTTATTCGGAAGTTATACTGAAGTTAACCGGAAGTTAGACGGACGAATTTTGAAGTTATAGAAGTTAAAGAATAGCCACAAGGCTCGTTCGGAAGCAATTCCCCTTTGATGGGGAAAGGTGGAGAACAATACATCAAAAAACAGACATCCGATTATACAGGGGCAAGTTTCTACTTGCCCCTTTTTTGTTGGTAGCCACCGGTTGCTGAATTTCGGGGGTTGGTTACCTTGTTTTCCCTTCCGGTTACTTGTTTTGGGGGGTTTGTTACTCTATTTTACCCGGCGGTTACAGTTACCGAGTACGAAAAAAGAGTAACCGGATACGAAAAAGTAGTAACCGCCCCTCAAAATATGGTAACCAAGGTCGAAAAGATAGTAACCGTACATGGCAAGATGGTAACCATGCCGAAAAGGAAGGTAACCCGGGTCGAAATTAGAGTAACTAGGCTCAGAAAAATGGTAACAGAGTTGGGCTAAAGCCCAACTGGCAGCAGCTGCTACATACAGTCTGCTAAAGCAGACTGC
>CAXYUU010000581.1:0-1693 GCA_964292015.1 uncultured Acetobacteroides sp. | reverse complement strand
ACCCCCCGCTTCCTTTGCATTTCCAGGTGCTGGTAAGTGGACACCCCTCGCCTCCTTTCCATTTTCAGGAGCTGATAGGTGGTCAAAACCCTACCGATGTTTCATTTTTCAGGGAAAGTAGGGGGAGGTTATTTAGCGTTATTTACACTTGCGGAAGTGGCAACAGTAGCGTAAGGCGTTTTAATGGTAGTGTTTGAGAAAAAAATGGCACTGTTGTATTGTTAATTTAAAGTAAAATTATGAACTTTATGGCAGGTTCTCCAAAGCCTACCCAAAACCACCGCGCGTGGGGCATTTTAACAGCCGTTTTTGCCACCGTGCGGTATTTATACACATCAAAAACATTTAACAATGGTAAGAATTAAGGACGTTAATTTGAAGAGGCTGCAGGTTAAGGAGGTTGGTTCTATGGCAGCTTTTGTTATTGCTAAGCTGGGGGTGCTGCTCTTGGGCAAGTACGTTCCCCAAAAAATGGTGGATACGATTACGAAGTCGAAGCTGGAGTTCGATGCCGCCATTGGTTCTGACGCCAACCCCGAACAGACGAACGAGCTGCACGCCAAGGATCAGACTTGCGACGACTCGTTTCAGGAGTTAAAGGGGTTGTGCTTTTCTGCTACGCTACGTCGGCAGGATAACATACGTGCGGCCGGCGAGCGTGTAACAACGTCCATCCGCCATCGGGGCTACAACATGCAGGAGTTCCGGATTCCGGTGCAGATCGACACCATGACCCAGCTCATCAACGACATTAAGGCATCGCCCGAGCTAACTGCCGATGTTGCTACCATTGGTGGCACCGAGGTGGTGGTACGGTTAACTACCGAGGTGACCGACCTGAAGAGCTTCTGGGAGAAGACTCAGGCTGGAAAGGTTACCGGAAACCTAACCAGCGCTGAGGGTACCCGCCGCATGTGCTCTTCGCTGAGCCAGGTGTTCCAGTACCTCGACTCGATGTCGGACTTCGAACCCGCGGTGGCTAGCGCTATCGAGCAAATCAACGCGGTGATAGAGCCCTACGCCACCACTATAAAAAGTCGGGCAACCATCCGCGAAAACAAGAAAAAGGTAGATCCCCCAAAGACTACGCTATAGCGGTTGCTCGTTGTAGGTTTTGGAGATCACCGCGCAGGTACACGATGGCGCAGCTCGTAGCGGGTTGCGCCATTTCGTTTAACATCGCTAGGCCTATACACGGGGGCACCGCGGTGTAGTTCTGTTTAGTACCTAGTGCGGGGAGTTGGCATTTAAGTGCATTGGTTTGAACGGTGTTTAGGGTCGAGCCTTCGTTTTATTCACCTTTCGAAGAACCTCTTTAGAGGGTAAACCCCAATGTCTCCAATCATACATGGTGTTTAGTTTTTGGATTTGCTCACCTTTTAATAGGAGCTGATAGGAGAGTGCGCCTCGAAGGTTACCTGGTGAGCCTGCTGGTGTGCCACCGGTTAAAGCAAACAGGTGTAAATTCGTAATGCCAGTGTTCTAGCTACTCACCATTTAGAGGTAGTTTAGTAACGAGCCTCCGTTTTATTCACCTTTCGAAGAGCCTGTTTAGAGGGTAAACCCCAATGCATCTTCGGAGCCATTCCCCTCCTTAGCAAGGAGGGGTGCCCGTAGGGCGGGGTGGTCTCGGCTGTTGGCTCTTTTCATCTCTAGCCATCCCCAGCTACGCCGACCTTCTGCTTAAGACGGG
>CAXYUU010000580.1:0-1700 GCA_964292015.1 uncultured Acetobacteroides sp. | reverse complement strand
GAATAACGTTTGGATGATTTTTATTGACGACAAGGCGGCTTGGGCATTAAACCTACTCCATAAAATGATTCACCATGTAGGTCCCAATGTTCCTATTTGGATGATAACATCGCGCAAAGCCTCGGAAGCGTTGCAGATGAACTTTATTGATAGTGGAGGTTATGGAGTGCTCATCAAGTATAAAAATCCGGAAATTCTTTCGCATCAGATAGAGGTACTTATTGAGCGTGAGATTACCATTAAAAACCAGTACATAAACTCGATAAAACAGGCGGTGCTATCGTCGCCAGTGCATTTCGCGCCAAAATACGAGGAGGAGTTCCCTTCATTTAAGCTGAAGTTAAAGTACGAACCCTACACAAAGCCCGCAGGAGGAGATTTCTACGAGATTGTAAAGATGGAAAATGGGAACACGCTCATATTTTTGGGCGATGTAATGGGTAAAAAGTGGGGAGCTTGGTTCTTTGCCAACGCCTACCTGGCATACATAAGGGCAAGCCTTAAGGTTTTCCCAACGCAAAAGCAGTTCGAAATTGGCAACAATCTAGGATTGTTAGTAAGTGAAATAAACCAGTTTTTGTACAAGGATATCCAGCTTTCGGATGCCTTTACCACCCTTACTGCCATTCTGATAATCCCGAGCTTACAACAGGTTAAGATATCATCGGCAGGTGCAATATATCCTATTTACTACTCGCGGAACAATAAAAAGACCGCCATCATCCCTGTAAATGGAAAAATATTGGGAATTGTTGAAAACGAAAAGTACACCTCGGAAGATATCCAGACAAAACCTGGCGACAAGCTTATTTTGGTAACAGACGGCTACTCCGAAGCCTTCGACAGCACAAAAGAGAGGGAGATTGGTATTGACAAAATTGCCTCGACGCTAGAGATGACGCTTAATAAGGGCATAACCGATTTGGATAAGATCGAGCGGTCGATTATGGCGAACAACAGTATTGAATCGTTTCATGACGACAGAACCATGCTACTCATTGAGTTTGAGTAGCTGCTAACAAAGAATAGACCCGGCCGTTCGACAGAGACCAACCAGAAGGCAGGCAGAAATCTGGAGCGAATAGACCCAAGAAAGTAGTAAGCCCACCACTAGATTAATAAATCTAGTGGGGGGCTTTTGGTATTCGTTCACATCGTTACCAGATTCGGTTACCTACTACTACTGGTAAAAATGATGGTTTCGTTCTTACAATCGACCGTAATGCTGTCGTCTCGGTTTACTGTGCCGCTAAGAATTTGCTTGGACAGCTCGTTGACAATATGCTTTTGAATGGCCCGTTTTATTGGACGTGCCCCAAAAAGCGGATCGAACCCAACATCGGCAATAAAGTCGAGCGCCCCATCGGTAAAGTTGATACCTATACCATTTTCGGCAAGCATTGCCTTTACCATGTCGAGCTGCAACAGCACAATCTGCCTTATCTCGTCGCGGTTAAGCGGTGTGAACATGATGATGTCGTCGATGCGGTTGATGAACTCGGGGCGAATGGTTTGCTTGAGCAGATCGACCAGCAGCACTTTGGTTTGCTCGGAAACCTCATCGCGCTTTGCATCGGAGACGTTGGCCAGGCGATCCTGTATGAGCTGCGAGCCAATATTCGAGGTCATTATAATAATGGTGTTCTTGAAGTTTACCACCCTCCCCTTGTTATCGGTTAGCCGACCATCGTCCATAACCT
>CAXYUU010000579.1:0-1703 GCA_964292015.1 uncultured Acetobacteroides sp. | reverse complement strand
CACCAGTCGATACACCGGGCGATTTGTAGATGTCCATAATCTGAAAGCTCATCTACTTGCTGAGGAACCAGGCCGAAGTACCCCTAAGTGTCCACGAGTTCGATTCTTTTGCTTTACTATTTAGCACATTGCTACTGTTGTCGGTTAGCTTGGTGTGGAAGTAGCTGTAACTCCAGTTGGTATTCCACCACTTAAATAGGTTAACGTTGGTCGAAGCTTCGGCTCCGTACGATTCGCCACTATTAAGGTTGACGTAGGTGGTAATGGAGTTGAGCGCATCTACCTGATTGTAAATAGAGGCAATAATTCCTGTTGTATTGCGGTAGAATGTGGTAAGGGTTACCGAGTTCTTGTTAAACATGCGGGTGTAGCCCAGCTCAATCGAGTTGATGTACTCCGGATCCAAATTGGGATTACCTTGCGATATGTTTCTTGGATCGGTGCGATTTACGTATGGGTTAAGTGCCCACATTCGAGGGCGGTTGGTGCGTCGGCTGTAGTTAATTCCTATTTCGTTGCTCTCGTTAGGGGTGTACTTTACGAAGGCTGAAGGGAAAAAGTCGTAGAAGTTTTTGTTAAACGATGTGTTGCCCGTTTTATCCTCACCGTGAGTGTCTGCATTTTCGGCACGTAAACCAGCCTGCATCTTAAACTTTCCAATGCTTACTCCGTAGTTTGCATAGGCTGCATTTACGGTTTGTCTATAGTCGAAATCGTTGGAAAGTAGGGGCTGTGGTACTGGTTCTGTTGCTTCGTCGTTCGATATGAAAAAGTCGGATGTCGATTTGCTTAAGCTGTTCGATAGCATGTACCCTACTTCGATCCTTCCTTTCGATGCTAGCGGAAGAACGTAGTCGGTACGAAGCATCGTTCTTGTATTGTCGCTAGTGCTGTTGGCCAGCTGTTGGGTGTATGGCGACAGTAATTTAAGTAAAATATTATCTGATGTTTTGATGTTTCTTTCGATGGATGTAACATCATTTTCATTATTGCCGCGATCAACATTAAACTCGGCAGTTAGCTCTGCCCCCTCGTGGTCGAAGGTGTGCTTGTAGGCTAAATCGTACTCAAATCCACCTTTGTTGGTACCCTTACTAAACGAGCTGCGATTGTAGTCGTACATCTTAATGTTATTGGTGCTTTTTAAGCCCGTAGCATTATCTGTCGACTCCATGTTTCTTGGTTCAAGCGTAAACGAGGTGTTTAGCGTATTCTTACTATTGATGTAGTAGTCGATGCCTGCTTGAATGTTTTGCATGCGAAACTTACCAAATGTGGTGGTGCTTTTTTGATCGTAGTTTTTGTTGTCATCTTTTTCATTCTTCGACCAAAAATCTTGGTAGCTCTCGCCTTCGAATGAGCGAAGCGTGTAGTTGGTAAAGAAGTTCACCTTGTTCTTGCGGTAGTTTAGGGTTGCCGATCCCATCCACTTGTTATTGTAGCCCGCATTAAGGTTTACCATACCGTTTAAGCCGCGCTGTACATTCTTTTTGAGAATGATGTTAATGATGCCCGACATCCCCTCTGGGTCGTACTTTGCAGAAGGGTTGCTAATGATCTCTACCCTTTCAATAAGGTGTGCTGGCATTTGGTCGAGGCTTACTAGGTTCGACGGTCTGCCATCAAGTAAAATGGTGACGCTAGATCCGCGCATTGATATGTTGCCGTCGAAATCTAGGGCAACTGCTGGTAGCGAGTGCATG
>CAXYUU010000578.1:0-1704 GCA_964292015.1 uncultured Acetobacteroides sp. | reverse complement strand
TACGTCAACACCCCCGCCGAGTAGCCGAACCTACCCGCACCATACCGCATACCAAAGGGCATCCAACGGGTGCCCTTTGGCTGTATTACCCCCCGTACACCCATCGCCTTGCGCCCCGGCCATCTTTTTAAGCCATCCAAAGACCTCCCCGTTAGGTACAACGCTCCAATACGGTCGTCCCTACTTTGGAAAGTACATCCCGCATGCTGTAATGTACTTCCCGCATAGGTTCAACGCCTTCCCCACTCAATATTTGGCTTCCCGCGCTATGTAATCATCATCCCGCGTATGGTAAAGCACATCCCCACATGCGGGAAGGCAATTACCATACGCGGGAAGGCAATTTCTATATGCGGGAAGAAGTTTTTCGGCTGGGGAATACCATTACAGCACCGGGGAGCATGATGCCATTACCGGGGAAGGGTTTACACAACACGGGAAGCCCAATACCGCGTAGCTAGGGCAAAAAAGGTGACGAAGGAATAACCTATAATGGGATGTGCCGTTGCTACGACCGCTTCCGCCTGTACGGCGAGGCGTACCCGCGTAGCCGGTTGGGCTGTGCGCGAAGGGCAAACTTGCCGTACTGCCGTATTTCGTCGATGGCCTGCCGCAGGTAGGTGTAGGCCCTGTCGCGCACCCTACGAACCTGCACCCGCTTGCCATCCTGAGCCTGTACCCTGGCGTGGAGCTCGCGCAGCTCTTCGGAAAGGTGCTCGGCCTGGTCGAGGAGCGACAGGTCGAACGAAATGGCGGCCAGCTGGGCCTGGTACGCCCGCCCCAAAATGGCCTGGTTGCAGAGATCCTGTATCATATCGGCGCGGCGCACCTTGCTGCCCATTTTTTTGAGGTGGTCGGGGCCATCGGGCAGGTCGCGAAAGGCAAAGCGAAAGTGCCGGATCAAGTCGAGCCGCAGCTGCTTGCCCAACTCCTGCTGCTGCAGCCATTGCTTTTTCAGATCGCTCTGCGCGTTGAGCTCGCACTGCCACTGGGTTTCGAGATACCGGCAGGCAGCGGCACGGATGGGCAGCTGCTCCACCAACGCCCAGTCCAGTCCGGCCGATTCGAGCAGCAGCCGGTCGTGCACGCACCAAACGGCCAGCTCTTCGGCCTCCTGAAGCACCACGGCAATGGGAATGTTCGGTTTTACGGTATCGCTGACGGCCTCTATCGCCTCAGCAAGCTGCTCGTACGACTCTTTCGACATATCTTATGTAGCTTTAAAGGTAACCGGTGCGGCTATGGGCAAGTGGTGCGGAGGTACGGCTACCGCCATGCCGCTCTGCCCTGCTCCGAATATACGTATCCTATGAAAATCGTTTGTACATATCTTTTTGATGGCAAATAAGGAGGAACAAAACCGTTTGGTCATCAACCAGCTCTACCCCTACCCGGTAGTCGCCAAGGCGAATTCGGTAGTAGCTCCGAAAGCCCACCATCTTTTTAATGCCCTTAAGGCTGCTTATGGAGCCTGCCTTTTCGGCCTGCTCAATCAGCCCAACGAGCCGGTGGGCTACCGATACGTCCTTTACCTTATCGAGACTTTTGGCAAAGGATTTATCGAATTCGACGTTCATGGCCTTTTGAGCTTGCCCATAATCACGTCACGGCTCACCTTTTCGCCCGTTTTCTTCTCCTCCATCAGCTGCCCGAGGGCAAAATCTTCGAACTGCTCGTCGCGTAGCTGTATGGTTTGAGCCCCTA
>CAXYUU010000577.1:0-1718 GCA_964292015.1 uncultured Acetobacteroides sp. | reverse complement strand
GGGGACACATATAGCAGAATCTCTTCGATTTTTTGTATTCGAATTGCCTAAAGTACTTCTACTGCTTACTTTGATTATATTCTTTGTAGGAATTATTAGGTCGTACTTTTCGCCGGAACGTACACGGAAAATTTTAGAAGGCAAGTCGCTGTTTACCGGTAACGTAATGGCATCGATGCTGGGTATTGTTACACCATTTTGTTCGTGTTCTGCCATTCCTCTGTTTTTGGGATTTGTAGAGTCGGGTGTTCCGTTGGGTGTAACCTTTTCGTTCCTTATTGCAGCGCCAATGATTAATGAGGTTGCTATCATTCTTTTATTTGGGATGTTTGGGTGGCAAACAGCGGTTGTTTATGTTGTAACAGGCTTGGCTATAGCTATTTTGTCGGGTTGGATTATTGGGCGGCTGAAGCTGGAACATTGGGTTCAGGATTGGGTTTACCAATCCCGATTTGGTAACTCTGCTGCCGTTGAAGAGTCGCTTACCGTTGAGCAGCGTATTCAATTTGGGTATATTGCCGTAAAGGATATCGTTAGCAAGGTTTGGATTTATGTTGCGTTGGGTATTGCCGTAGGTGCCGGTGCTCATGGCTATGTTCCCGAAGATTTTATGGCATCACTTATGGGCAAGTCAACCTGGTATAGCGTACCGTTATCGGTTCTTATTGGGGTTCCGTTGTACTCTAATGCTGCAGGTATAATTCCAATTGTGTCGGTGCTGATAGAGAAGGGTGCATCGTTAGGAACGGCACTTGCCTTTATGATGGCTGTCATAGGTCTATCTCTACCCGAGATGATAATACTAAAAAAGGTGCTTAAGCTGCCGTTGATACTTACTTTTGTTGGTGTTGTAGCTTTTGGAATTATGATTGTTGGCTACTTGTTTAACTTTTTCTTTTAACTAGTGGCTAGTGCTAATTTGTATGATAAAAAAAGGTCGAAACGTTAGTTTCGACCTTTTTAGAAGTTTAAATATCAAAGGATGTTTCTGGGTTTACCTCAGACATTGTCTCCTCTTCGAATCGAATGATTCTTGAAGGGAATTTCTTTATTAGGTTGTAATTGTGAGTAGCAACAATTACAGTACAACCGGTTATGCTTATTTCAAGAAGTAGCTTCATGATATCTTCAGAAGTTTCGGGGTCGAGGTTTCCGGTAGGTTCGTCAGCAAGGAGCACTTCGGGGTCGTTAAGAAGCGCTCTGGCTATTGCAATGCGCTGCTGCTCTCCACCCGACAGCTGGAATGGGTATTTGTAATCTTTGAGCCCCATCTTTACCTTATCGAGTACGTCGTTGATACGTTTTTCGATATCGTACTTATTCTTCCATCCTGTCGATTTTAGTACAAACTCTAGGTTTTCGCGCACCGAACGGTCGTTTAGGAGATGGAAATCTTGGAAAACCACACCGAGCATTCTGCGAAGCTTCGAAATATCTTTGTTTTTAATCTTCCTGAGGTTAAATCCGCAAATGGTTCCTTCGCCTTCGTTAAGACTTATTTCTGCAGTGAGGATTTTTATAAGGCTCGATTTTCCGCTACCAACTTTTCCTACAAGGTAAACTAGCTGGCCTTTTTCGATATCAAGATTTACGTTGCTCAATACCATGTGGCTACCTTGAGAAATGGTAGCGTTTTTTATTTCAATAATAGTGTTTAGTGCCATCCGCTTCAAAATTTCATAAGTAAGCCCTGTTTGTCACCTGTTTTTACAGATCAA
>CAXYUU010000576.1:0-1724 GCA_964292015.1 uncultured Acetobacteroides sp. | reverse complement strand
CGCTGCTCCTTTATAGGGAGACGAATGCCGAAAACGAAAGTATAATAAATGCCATATCAAACATCATATAGCATGATACCAGGATTAGAAGATACCGACGCCGAACTTTTCGTTAATAAAAATGGCGAATTAAAGGGGATACATAACGGTCATTGTACTGGATATGAGCAGCTGCCTAAGTTTGTACTACAGCGTTTCACCGATGCCATGCTTGCCGACGAAGTGGCGATGGAATCATTAAAAAATGACCTGCTCATACAAGACCCAATCGAGCAGTTCGAAAAGTACTATAAGTGTAACTGTCCAATTATCGATGAGACTCCGGATATGACCATCGATGGACTAATTCAAAAGGAAGTTTGGGACTGTCCAACCCGATCGGGATGCCTTGCAAACGGTAAAGTATGCAAGTTGGTTTCGGGACCCAAAGGCTCCCTAACCCCACAAGAAACAAAAATATACTTTTTAACATGCTCGGGGCTACTCGATAAAGAAATAGCCGATCGTACCAACTGCAGTATCAATACAGTTGAAACCCACCAAAAAAGGATTAAATCCAAATTAGGACTAAGCAACCGGGTTGAATATTTAAACACCGGAAAATACCACCTGTAACCCCAACAATTTCAAATACAGTAAGACATGGAACAAAAAAGCAAGCTCGAACTTATTGCGATGATATACGCATTAGTTCATGAGGTGGCCGACAAGGCCGGCAATGACTATAAAATCATCAAAAATCACAAGAATGTGGTGATATACATTTCTAATGAGAGGCTATTGGCTGCTCCTGCAGTAATCGTATTGGATTTAAATCACTCCAAATTTCCGGCTCATGTGTCCGATACTATCGCTCGTATTAATTCCCAGCTGCTTCATTCTCGTAACCCTAGCGATGGGTTACCTATTGGGAGGTAAGGAAAAATCAACCACAAAAAGTACTCAGATGAATATTAGCTGCCTGTTCAAGCTTGAAGCGACGACCCCTCAGAAGGTCATTCACGACAAGGCTGTCGAAGTATCCAACGCCTATAAGGCAAAAACAAAAAACGACAAGTACACCCCAATCCAAAAAGACGCTAAAACCGTCATTTTAAAAAGAATCAAATAGGAGGTTAGGCGCAATGGCACAACTAAGGAAAAACAGTAAGTGGAACAACAAACCGCTATCATTTGCGAGCAGGGCTACTTCTTTCGTGAAAAAAGCCATTGCCGTACGCCGAACAATTATTCGCTTAAATAAGTCGAAAAAATCGAACAACGAGGTTACTACTGCCCTATTATACCTGTCAGCGTGGTTCGCACAACCACTCTCTTCGGCACATGCGGCCACGCTGATTTTTCGCCACTACGATAAGGTGATGATTCTACTCCCAGGACGCGATGCCAAAAACTTCGAGTCCATGCTGCAGGAGTTTCAGCACCTTGTAAACGAGGCAGTAGAAATACTCGAAAAGCAAGCAACCCCACAACTCCAACAAGCATCGCTATGAAGGATGATTTCAATAATCTCGAAGGTGCTATTCAGGATGCCTACAACTCTTTTAAGGATATGGCAGAGATTTGTAGTGGTCCAAAGATGGAAGCCTTCAAAAAAAAGATCTATAAAAACTTCACCACCGTATCGCACTACCTTAAAAAGGTAGAGGCCTACGTGCCAAGGGTATCTCCTATCGACTTAAAAAACGAATGGCCTCCTCCTGTGAAACCGGTTTACTGAAAAG
>CAXYUU010000575.1:0-1732 GCA_964292015.1 uncultured Acetobacteroides sp. | reverse complement strand
ACCCGGCCTGGGAAAGGTTACCTCCAGCAAAGAGTATGGCATTAACTTCTTAACTGAAAAGTAAATGAACACACACCGGATACTATACAGCGCTTGGTGCGCTTTGCTCATCGCTTTCACGCTTGCGGCAGGTAGCGCGTCATCGCAGGAGAATAGGATATGGGCCTTGGCCAAAAGCAAGGGCGACTCCGTATTGATACGCTGGGCGCCGGAGTCGGTACCCGTGTGGCAGGTTGGTGTAAAGCAGGGCTACATCGTAGAGCGTACCGAGCTTTCGGCGAGCAGCACCGATTCGTCGGGAATAACCTTGCTGAGCGAGCTGCCGGTAAAGGCGTATTCGCCCGAGGAGCTGGAGCAGCTGGAGAAGGAGGAGCCTTACGCCTCCATTATATACGAAACGTACTACAGCCAGGAGTTTAAGCCTACCCTGCCCGAGCAGGGGGTGGAAAAGTTTTTGCAGTCGTACAGCGAGCTGGAGATGCGCTTTGGCTTTAGCCTCTTTGTGTGCGACTTTTCGCCGAGGGTGGCGCAGGCTGCCGGGCTATTCTTTGTTGATAGGGACGTAAAGCCCGGGAAGCGGTATGCCTACCGCATTTCGCTGGCCGATAACCCTGCCGGATTAACGGTGACCCCCGGCATTGCGGTGGTTGATGCCGGCAAGGAGACGGTTCTAGCTCCGCCCACCGACGTTGTGGCCGTGTTTGGCGACAGGAGCGTCAACCTGCGCTGGCCCTCCTTTATCCACAAGGGGCTTTATACTGCCTACAAGCTGGAGCGCAGCTTCGATGGCGCGCAGTTTACCCCCACCACGCAGCTTCCGCTGGTAAACGCCACCCGCGAGGCGGATCCCATGTTCTTCTACAACACCGACTCGGTGCCGGAAAACAACGTAAAAATCTACTACCGGGTGAAGGGGCTTACCCCCTTTGGGGAGGAGAGCCCCGCCTCTGCGGTTGTTAGCGGCGTATGCTTTGGCAGCGGTGCCGTGCAGGCTACCATGGATACCGTTATGGACGATAGGCGCGGTGCCCTAATCCGGTGGACGGTGGGTGGCAACGTGAAGAGCAAAAAGGTATGGCTGCTTAGAAGCCCTTCGAGCGGTAAGCCCTACGAGCTGCTTACCAAGAAGCCCATCAAGAGCGGCGTTGCCGAGTTTGTTGATGCCGCCCCCCTTCCCAGCAACTTTTACAAGCTGCGGCTGGAGGCTGCCGACGGGAGCGCCACCGAATCGTTCCCCTACATGTACGTTAAAACCGACTCCATTCCACCCTTGCCCCCTACCGGGTTGATGGGCAAAATAGATAGCTCGGGGGTGGTGACGCTTTCGTGGAATACCAACCGCGAAGCCGACATTGACAGCTACAAGGTTTTTAGGGGGAATAGTTTGAACAGCACCTTTTTGGATGTGAGCAACTACTACCAAAAGGCGAATATTTTTACCGATACGGTGAACCTACAAACGCTAAACAAGGCCATTTGCTACAAGGTGGTGGCCTACGATAGGCGCTACAATGGCTCTGACTTTTCGCAGCCGCTGGTGCTCAACCTTCCCGATACCATACCGCCTGTTCCCGGGCAAGTTGTGGATATTGCGGAGCAGCGCGGAGCGGTAGCGCTGACCTTTGATCCAAGCACCAGCAGCGATGTGGCCGCCTACCGGCTTCACCGCAGGGTGGAGGCCGATAGCGCAAGCCTAGAGGTAGCAAAGTGGACGGCCACAGCCCTTCCTACC
>CAXYUU010000574.1:0-1732 GCA_964292015.1 uncultured Acetobacteroides sp. | reverse complement strand
CATGGCGCTCTCTATAAGGCCAATTTTTTTGTTGGTCATACTAGTAAACAATTTTTGCGTTATCCGATAGCTTTTCCTTTCCCTCTGTCACCACCACACTTTGGTTGGCAACACCTGCATAAACAATAATGCCGTTTTGCTCGTAATCCCCAACTTTTACGCTGGTCTTTTTTACCCTTTTGCTTGTCGTGTTTACTACGTATAGGAAGGTGTCGCCACTTCCGTTTTTGTCTACTGCCTGGTAGGGCACCACCATGGCCTTTACCATTTGGTTCGAATGGATATTGACATCGCAAACCATTCCGGGTTTCATCGAAAGGTTTGGATTTGCCGCCTCGATTTTGATCTCGTAGGTACGCGATAGCTGGTCGGCAACAACCCCTACATTGGAAATAACGCCTTCGAATTTTTTGTCGTTTAGTGCCGATATGGAGAACGAAGCCTTCATTCCCTTTCTTATTTTGTCGATCTCATTTTCGGGAACCGATACCTTAACCAGTATGCGCTCGATCTTTACAATCTCCAGTGGGGTGGGGGTGGCTGTCGATAGCTGTCCCGGCTCGACATTTCGCCTGCCAATAATTCCGGCAACCGGTGCTCTTAGCCACGACTTGTTGAGGTTCGACTTGGTTATCTCCATTTGCGACTGCGCCTTCTTGAGGTTGGTCTCCATCTCTACCCACTTTACTTCGGATAGGCTACCCTTATCGTAAACGCTTTTTAGGCGGTCGTAGGCATCCTTTGCCTGTCGGTATTGGGCTACTGCCGAGCTGTATATCGACTCGTTGTCGGCTCTGTCGACGGTGGCCAGCACCTGTCCTTTTCGAACGACATCGCCCTCCTGTACGTTTACCTGGGTTACAATACCCGAGGTTTGGAACGTGAGCGGGATCGACTGTAACGGTTCGACGGTACCGCTGTAGCGCAGGTCGCCATTTACCATTACCGCCTTTACCTCGGCAGTATTTACCTTAATGGCATCGTCGGATTTGCTGGTAGACTCTTTTGTTGCTTGCGAGCAGCTGCCCAGTACAAGGGCACTCAGCAAAATGGAGTAGCGTTTTCTCATAAATGATGGCTATTTACTGTGGATTTAAATACTAAACGGTTGGTATGTTGTGGTGGAAAAAAAATACCGAGCTAACGGTATTTGATTATGTCGATAAAAAGGCCGTACGGTAACGGGTTCTTTTCCTCCTTTACTTCTTAAGAATCTTATAGTACTCTAGCAGCTGCTTTTTTAGCAGCTCGTAGGCATCCTCGGGACTATTGGTGTTAAGGAGCATGTTGCCCGCAAACCCCATGCAGAGGGCGGTTAGGTTGGAGGCGGTAATCGAGACGTTGATATCGTCTCTGAGCTCGCCCCGTTTGATGGAGTTCTCGATAATTATCTCCGAATTTTTAGTCTCCTCGTTGATATAGGTCTCCTTTCGTTCCCTAAAGCCGGGATAGTTACGGGAGGCGTCGATAAATAGCGCAATATGGTTGAGCGGGTTAAAATCGGAGCTAAAGCCGAGGTAGATATCCATAATTTTACGCATTTCCACAATGCTCAGATCGATATACTCCTTAAACGTGGTTGCCTGTAGGTCGCAGGTAACCTGTGGTAGGATGAGATACTTATCGACAACTGCCATAAACAGCTCCTCCTTATTTAAGAAATGGTGGTACAGCGCCCCCTTGGTAAAACCGATTGCCTTGCTAATATCGCTAATTGATACCGCCTCGTAGT
>CAXYUU010000573.1:0-1778 GCA_964292015.1 uncultured Acetobacteroides sp. | reverse complement strand
ATTCAACAATGGTGGAGAGCATTTCTTTGTCAACTTCTCCGAATTCGAGACAACGTCTTGCCAGCGTTGCGGATATGGATGGAATGTAGTTGTTACTCTTGTAGGTAATGTATCCTTGTGTGCCACCCCACGCGAATGATGGTATAATATTTCGAGGAAAGCCCGATCCAAAATAGTTGGTGCATACGCCAATTGATGTGCCCGTGCTAAACATCGAGTTGATGCCAGTTTTGCTGTAGTCGCCCATTACAATGCCGCAGAATTGCAGTCCTGTTTGGATAAAGCGCTTGTGTGGGTAGCTCCACATTTTTACTAGTGCAAAGTTGTTCTTTAGGTTCGATACGTTGGTGTTGGCTCCAAAATTGCACCATTCTCCAATAACTGAATTGCCTAAGTATCCGTCGTGTGCCTTGTTTGAGTAGCCAAAAATAACGCTTTCCGAAACTTCGCCACCAACCTTCGAATGTGGGCCAATGGTGGTGCCTCCATAAATTTTCGAACCGAGTTTTAAGATGCTGAAGTCGCAAAGAGCAAAGGGACCTCTTACGAGCGATCCTTCCATTATCTCGGTATGCTTACCGATGTAGATTGGCCCAGTGGTTGAGTTGAGGATGGCGCATGTAATTACTGCCCCCTTTTCCACAAATATATTGGTGCCAATTACGGTATTTGAAGTGTCAATTGGTTCGCTCTCGCGGTTGTTGGTGAGTAGCTTAAAGTCTGTAGCAATTTCCTTACTATTCAACGCGAAAATATCCCAAGGATGGACGATACGATGAATTTCGTCGTCGAATTCGCGTACTTGAAAATCGGTAATGTTGTTTAGGTCGAGGTGGGATGCTTGGGTGGCAGAACATCTTATGGCGATGGTAATACTGCCCTTAACAAGCGCTTGTCCTAATTCCAAATCCTTAATACGGCTAGAAAGGGAAGCAGAAGGGAGTACCGATGCGTTTACCAGCAGGTTTTCTTTTGAAATCTTAGTTGGGAACTTCTTTGAAAGGTAGTCTTGTGTTAGGTATGATGAGGTGCCCCCAAGATACGTCTCCCATTTCTCTTTAATGGTTAATATGCCTACTCTAATAGCAGCAACTGGTCGCGTAAACGAAAGTGGCTTAAGGTTGTGCCATACTTCGTCATCGAAAAGTATTATTCCCATGCTCTAGTTCATCTTTATGTACAAATGTACACAAAAAAAGCCCCGAGGTCGGGGCTTTTTTGAAGTATAAGCTAGTAAGAAACTATTTTTTCTTCTCGTAGTGACTTTTGTAGCGATTCTTAAACTTGTCAATTCTACCTGCTGTGTCAACAAGTTTCATCTTACCTGTGAAGAATGGGTGAGATGCGCTCGAAATTTCAAGTTTGTAGAGAGGATACGCTTGACCATCAATCTCGATTGATTCTTTCGTGTTGATAGTTGACTTCATTAAAAATACTTGCTCGTTTGACATATCTTTGAATGCCACAACGCGATAGTTCTCAGGGTGAATACCTTGTTTCATTGTATAAATTTTTTACTCTACTCTTTCATTTTTCTAACGGCTTGCAAAGTTATACACTAATTTCTAATTTACAAAACAAATAGTTCCGTTTTGAATCTTTATTTTAGTGTATGCTGTGACAAGTTGTAACGATTGGTTATCTGCGAGATAGTTTGGCAAGCAGCTTAAGCATCTCGAGGTAAAGCCAAATAAGGGTCACCATAAGGCCAATGGCACCATACCATTCCATATATTTTGGCGCACCTGCTTGTTCGCCTTTAACTATAAAGACGAAGT
>CAXYUU010000572.1:0-1789 GCA_964292015.1 uncultured Acetobacteroides sp. | reverse complement strand
TCTACACGGTTATTACTGCATCTACACTACATTTATGCTGGATTGTAGAAGTGGACAATCGTTCTTTTATTGTAAAGTGAAGCTAGTTCGGGTTTCTGACTAGAGCATATGAGCAGTACATTCAGGCTTATCCTCGGTAAATCTGCTACATTTTATTGAACATTCAACCGCTTTGCGGTTGTTGTAGTGGGGCGTATGGAGCGCGCATCTTTCAGGTGGGGCTATTCAAATTCAATCCCTTCGGGATTATTCTACACGGTTATTACTGCATCTACACTACATTTATGCTGGATTGTAGAAGTGGATAATCGTTTTTTATTGCATCGTGAAGCCGGAAGGGGCTTTAATACGCAACTTGTAGAGCGAGGGTTGGGGAAGTGGGATGGTGGTAGGTGACGATTGTAGCTTGCACTATTTTTACTTGTTGTATGTTACTGGTGGTGGGTGAACTCGATTGTATGGATGTCGAACTTTTGCCAATGCGAATTCGCTGGAGGTGTATCGGGTTGGGGTTTTTTGAATCGGTTAAAGGTGTATCTTTAAAATAAAAAAACGGAATGCGGGTAGCGGTTATCGATATGGGGACAAACACCTTTAACCTGCTTGTGGCAGAGGTGGGTAATGCGGGTTTCGTGACGGTGTACCACCATAATATTGGCGTCTTACTTGGACAGGGAGGAATTAACAGCGGTACCATCGGGCCGCAGGCCTACGAGCGGGGGTTGATGGCTATTGATGAGCATTGCGCACGGATAAAGGAGCTGGGGGTGGATAAGGTGAAGGCCTTTGCCACCTCGGCGATTCGCTCGGCGAGCAATGGTGGCGCGTTTGTTGACGAGATTGCGCGACGACACGGCATTGATGTCGAGATTATATCGGGCGATCGCGAGGCGGAGCTTATCTACAAGGGGGTGGCGGCATCGGTGGTGCTGGGCAGCCAGCGGGTGCTGATTATGGATATTGGTGGGGGAAGTAACGAGCTTATCATTTGCGATGGCTCCGGGATTCTCTGGAAGCAGAGCTTTCCGCTGGGCATGTCGCGATTGCTGGAGCGGCATACCCCATCCGATCCGATAGCATCGGCAGAGGTGGAGGCGGTGGAGCGATACCTCACCGAAGGAATGCAACCTCTTTGGGAGGCATGTAGCACCTACCATCCTGAAATACTAATTGGCGCAAGCGGAGCCTTTGATACCTTTCGGGCGGCCACCTGCTGCGGCAGCGATACCGGTGCGACATCCTGCTATATCGACATGAAAAGGTACGACGAGCTGCATGCGATGCTGCTTTCGTACACGTTGGCGCAGCGCCGGCTAATACCGGGTATGGACGAGCTGCGGGTGCTGATGATTGTGCTGGCTTCGATAGCAACCACGCTGGTGTTGCGTAAAACAGATATTGGTACGCTGATGCAGTCGAGCTACTCCCTTAAGGAGGGGGCGGTTGCCGAGCTGCTGGGGTTTGCCGTAAAAAACTAGGAAGATATGGGTAAGGTACTTATTGTAGACGACGAAAGGGCTATTCGGAATACCCTTAAAGATATTTTGACCCTCGAAGGGTTTGATGTGGCGCTGGCCGAAAACGGGCCGGTGGGCATTGCTACGTTCGAAAAGGGTGGGGTGGATGTGGTTTTCCTGGACATCAAGATGCCCGAAATGGACGGCATTGAGGTGCTGGAGCGGCTTCAGGCTATCGCACCCGAGGTGCCGGTGGTGATGATATCGGGACACGGCACCATCGACACAGCCGTTGAGGCCATCAAGAAGGGGGCGTACGACTTTATCGCCAA
>CAXYUU010000571.1:0-1790 GCA_964292015.1 uncultured Acetobacteroides sp. | reverse complement strand
CTCTTAATCATTAGCTATGCATCTCCTAGTAGGTGTAGGTCGCTCTATATGCATGAACAAACCCATTGTAACTAGTAATGGGTTTGCTCGTAACCATTCTACCTCCTACTTAATCTTTCGAATCCGACGGGCAGGGCGTATCATTAAACCCAGCGGCCTATCGTAGTTTATGTAGTTAAAAATCCAATCGACCAACGTTATTACCTTATTGCGGAAGCCCACCAGCGACATGATGTGCACAAACATCCATACGTACCAGGCAAAGGCACCTTGGAAACGAATGTTGGGCAAATCGACTACCGCCTTACCCCTTCCGATGGTTGCCATAACGCCCTTGTTGTGGTAGCGGAATGGTTTTGGCTTACGACCGAGCTCGAGGTACACCAGGTTTTGGGCAAGTAGCCTCCCCTGCTGTATGGCCACCTGCGCCAACATGGCATCGCCACGTGGGTTGGCATCAGTAATGCAGGCCGACACGTCGCCAATGGCAAAGGTTCCGTCCAAACCTGCAACACGATTAAGCTCATCCACCATAATTCGTCCGTTAGGAAGTATCAGCTCCTGGGGTATTCCCTCAAACGAAGCCCCCTTAACACCGGCTGTCCAAATAACGGTTTTGGTTTCGATGGTACTGCCATCTGCAGCAATTACCTTATCGCCATCGTAATCCTTCACTAGGGAGTTCACCTTTACCCTTATCCCCAGCTGCTCTAGGTACTGCATCGTCTTGGTAGAGGCAACCTCCGACATAAACGAAAGCAACCGAGGTGCCGCCTCAAATAGGTAGATGTGCATTCTCGAGAAGTCGAGCTCGGGAAAATCCTTGGGTAGTACGTATCGCCTCATCTCGGCTAGCGACCCGGCCAGCTCGACACCGGCAGGACCTCCACCAATAATTACCACGTTAATAGGTTGTGGAGTCCCCTTGGTATCGGTTTGGTTCGATGCCCGCTCGATATTCTGAATAAGCGTACTACGAAGATCTAGCGCATCGGGAATGGTCTTAAGCGAAAGGAGGTTATCCTTCTTCGAATCGAAGCTGAAGTAGCTGGTGGTGCACCCCATTGCCAGTACTAGGTAGTCGTAGTGAATATCGCCTATCGACGTGGATAGCGACTTGCCTGTAGCATTAATGGAATTTACCTCCGCCATTCGAAAGTGCACGTTTTTTGCCTTACGAAATATTCGGCGAATGGGAAAGGCTATACTATCGGGTCCTAACCCTCCGGTGGCCACCTGATACATCAGCGGCTGGAAGTTATGGTAGTTATTCTTATCGAGTATCAGCACGTCGAATGGCCTATTGGCGAGCTTCTTTGCCAGCTCTATCCCCCCAAATCCGGCTCCTACAACTACTACGGTGGGGTTCTTTTTAGTACTTACCATGGTTAGATTGTTGTGTTTGCTCAGTAACAATAGAAAAGGATAAAGGTCAGAGGGTCTACGTTAAAATATGTTCTAGAATGGTGCTTTTACCGATTGGTTATACTTTTCAGCAGCGACTCAATACCCCTTACGGTGGTACAATGCACAAGATGAATGTTGGTGGAGCCAACCACGTATCACAAAACCTACGCCAATTGTAATTGATAGCCAGCGTAACGTTTACCATTCGGCTTTTGAAGTTGTCGTCGCCGACTTTTAGCAGGTATACCGTACGCCATGACACCATTGATACTGAGAGTCAACCTTATAAAAACGGATAGTATTTTGGATAGCATGGCGCATGCACGTAAAAGGAAGTTTTGCTATTGCGCGAAAGGCGTGTTTAAAACGACCACCTACATGGG
>CAXYUU010000570.1:0-1793 GCA_964292015.1 uncultured Acetobacteroides sp. | reverse complement strand
GGTAGAAAGCGACCTGTTCCCCAGCACGCCCGAAGTAGCCAAGCTACAATTCCGTCAAAATGGGTACGGCGATGAGACACGATACTTACAGCGTGGAATTGTATCGTTTAATATTAAGTCGCTACGAACAACCGACGTGCTGCAAACGAAGCGTAAAATTGAGCTTACCACAATAGACCTTAACGGCAATGCTCATACCGCAGAATTAACGTACAGCTGGGAGCCTATACTACTAGATAGCCACATAAGTAAAATGAGCGGCAACCTTTCAAACGTAAAGTAATTCAACACCCCCAAATCGACAAAAAGCATCCCAAATTCGGGATGCTTTTTTTATGGCGTATGAAAGAGAAGCAAGAAGAGGGTATTTTCAGAAGTTAAAGACGTTAAAGAATGGCTTACGCCGCAAATTCTAATATCTAAAGGCTAACGTCTAAAGGTCGTTATTCCAGAAGTTAAAAAATAATGATTCTCACCTCCCACATCTCATATCTAAAATCTAACGTTTCTCAAACAACCGTCCCTGCCAGGTATCCAGCTCCTTTAGCCGCTTGTCGAGCATCGAAACTAGCTGCTCGTTACGAACCATACCCCAACCTGGGCCTGCCTGAAAACGAGGAGGCACCTCGCCGGCAAAACGCTCCACCACAAAATTTGGGTTAAGCCTTTCGAGGAAGCTAACAAAAAAGTTAATGTACTCCTCGAGCTCAAAAAAGTTAAACCGCTCGGGATACAAGGCGTACTCCTTAGCCATTGTCGTAGCCTTAAATATTTGCAGCTGGTGAAACTTAATGGTATTTAGCGGCAGCTTCGAAAGAATCTCGGCCTGAGCCAGCATCTGCTCGCGGGTTTCGCCAGGAAAGCCAAACATCATGTGCGCTCCCACCTTAATATTCCGCTTGGCCGTCTCCTCGATAGCCCAAATGGCCTGCTCGTAGGTATGCCCTCGGTTTACCCTTTCGAGCGTATCGTTGTAGCAGCTTTCGATACCGTACTCGATGGTGACATACTTCTCCTTCGACAGCTCGGCAAAGAAATCTAGCTTCTCCGCATCCACACAATCGGGGCGAGTGCCAACCACAATGCCAACCACCTCGGGAACCTCGAATGCCTGACGGTAGATATCCTTCAGCTTTTCGAGCGAGGCGTAGGTATTGGAGTATGCCTGAAAGTAGGCCAGGTAGCGGGTCGCCTTTTGGTAGCGCTTGAGGTGAAATTCAATTCCCTCCTCGAGCTGCTGCTTAATGCTCTTTTCGGGTGTGCAGTACGACGGGTTAAAGGCATCGTTAAGGCAGAATGTACATCCACCGTGGGCAACCTTACCATCACGGTTCGGACAGGTAAAACCGGCATCGATGGTGAGCTTTTGAACGCGCTCGCCAAAGGTGCTTTTAAAGTATCGTGAGTAGGAGTTAAAGCGACGGGTATCGCCCCAAGGGTATATTTGTTGCTGGTTCATTCCATTTTTTTAAACGGTGGCAAAGGTACAATAAAATAAATAAGCGTTCGGGCAACACTACAATTGACCTTCTGATAGATACCCCGGTACAACCAACCATTTACGCCCAGTAAACAGGCGAACCCCAAATTGAAGTAGGGTACATAATGATAAGTTGTAACAGGCAAATTTAATTGTCAAAATCGCACCAAAACACCTCTCTATTGTTTAAATCCAACTAATCAGTTTAGATGAAGAGCATTATTGGAGTCTTAGCATTGTTGATTACGCTACAAGCCACCAGCCACTCGGTAAAAGCAGAAAAGCCCGACAGCACAAGGCGGCTTCACTGGGC
>CAXYUU010000569.1:0-1802 GCA_964292015.1 uncultured Acetobacteroides sp. | reverse complement strand
CCGCGAATTTGAGGAAGCCAACTCGAGGGTAACCGTCGACCCCGAACTCTTCTCCCGCGATGGCGATGGCTACCACGATGTAAGCTATATCAGGCAAAAGCTACCCGAAGCGGGTTGGAATGCCACCATCACCATTTACGACAGCAAGGGGCGCGAGGTGCGCAAGCTGCTCAACAACGCCCTTGTGGACGTGGATGGCGAAGTTGTATGGAATGGCCTCACCAACGACAACCGGCTGGCCGAAATGGGTCTTTATGTAGTGCTCGTGGAGATGTTCCACCTCAGCGGTGAAACCCGCAAGGAGAAGAAGGTGGTGGTGGTTGGGGGAAGGCTGTAATCGCCCCCAACAAACAGACGAAAAACAGACTGGCCGCCATTTCGGAAGTTCCGCTCGAGCAGAGCTAGTTGTCCGCCCATCGGGGGGAGATTTAAATTACCAATGCCTTAATTTAAGTTATTGCCATTTTTCTTAAATAAGAACTATTTTCCCAGTTCGTCCCGCTGGAGCGGGTGTTTCGTCCGTTCCCACAAACCTTACAAGCAAAAACACTACAAGCCGATGGCAGCTGCGCGGCCTTATATAGCGCACAGCAATGACCGTGCAACGATTAATCAGCATATTCGACGCAAATATTGCAACGACAAACATTAAAACGCGACGAATAAGTCGTATATTCGACGCAAAACATAAGGCGAATGAAGACTTTTATACACCAACTAGATAAATGGCCAAATTTTTCATGGCGAATAGATGAGCTCGTTAACCTATTGAGCGAAGTGAGAAATTTACAAGGGCGGCTAATAGGAAGAATGGAATCACTAGGATTTGAGCTAAGAAATGAAGCTACTCTTGAAACGTTGACCCTAGATGTTTTAAAATCTACAGAAATTGAAGGTGAATTATTAAATCCAGATCAAGTACGCTCTTCTATAGCAAGAAGATTAGGAATGGAGATTGTTGGTTCAATTGAATCGGATAGGAATGTTGATGGGATGGTTGAGATGATGATTGATGCTACACATAATTGTTTCGAACCATTAACTGCAGAAAGGCTATTTGATTGGCATGCCGCACTATTTCCAACAGGTAGAAGTGGGTTGTATAAAATTACAGTTGCCGATTGGAGAAAAGACACAACAGGCCCAATGCAAGTTGTTTCAGGTGCTTTGGGTAAGGAAAAAGTTCACTTCCAAGCCCCTGAGTCATCTTTAGTAGAATCGGAAATGAACCAATTTTTAGACTGGTTTAACGAAGAAGGAAGCATTGATTTAGTAATTAAAGCGGCTGTTGCTCATATATGGTTCGTAACCATACACCCATTTGATGATGGGAATGGCCGAATAACCAGAGCCTTGACCGATATGCTACTGGCTCGATCAGATAATAGTACGCAACGATTTTATAGCATGTCGGCTCGAATTAGACTTGAAAGGAAGCAATACTATGAAATATTAGAAATAACGCAAAAAGGAAACCTTGATATAACTGATTGGATTAAATGGTTTTTATGCTGTTTGACAAATGCACTCAAATCAACCGATACGGTGTTAAACCGAATTTTATTTAAAGCTGATTTCTGGAACAGACACGCTAAGACCATAATTAACGAAAGACAGAAAAAGTTACTAAACAAAATCTTGGACGGATTTGAAGGAAAACTGACATCCTCAAAATGGGCAAAAATTGCGAAATGCTCAAAGGATACAGCAATACGAGATATTAACGACTTAATAGGCAAAAACATTTTACAAAAAGAAGAAGCAGGAGGACGAAGTACAAATTACGAATTAAAATAAATACC
>CAXYUU010000568.1:0-1841 GCA_964292015.1 uncultured Acetobacteroides sp. | reverse complement strand
ACCGTACCAGCAGCACCCCAATCGCTTTCGCTGTAGTTAAAGCGGTGGCTTACATCAAAGCCAAGCGAAAAATCATTTCCAACTCCAAAGTCCATCCCTACGCTAACGGGTATTCCGTGATTAGAAAAGCCCAATCCCAGATTTAGAAAACTGGCACCATTCGGGATTGGGTTTTGAGCCTGTACAGCTCCAAGCGAAAGTATCGCTACAGCAACAATTACGGTAAGCTTTTTCATCGGTTTACAATTAAATAAAATTTTAGCTGAAGAGGTAGCCCCCCTTCGCACGCTCCTCGGTGACCAGCCTATTCGCACGCACACCGAAAGATGGTATAACAGCAGTAAAGGCTAGAGGTTTAGTTCAATAGCCAACATTACTCCCTTTTTGCCACATGTAGTAGCGTAACAATGCTCCAGAACCTACCTAGCATGGAGAGTAGAAGCAAGCATCGCCCTGCTACAAGTAGGCGTTGCCCCATCCTTGCAAGAATTACAACACGACATGCGCCCCTCCACCTCCAGCTAACACCCAGCCACCCATAGGTAGATCCAAATGAGCTACCCATAACGGCCTCCATTAGGCCAGTACCTCCCACCGAAACAAGCAGTAGCCGACAAGATGGCAACAGTTATATATCAGCAGAAAAGTTGATGCATGTCAACCAGGCATTAGGGCAACATTTCCCGGTAGGCCTTATCTTTGTACAGGTAAACAAGCAGTAAAAACAGTAAAAAATTTAGCATATGGCAAGGAACATCACCACCCAGGAGTTTAAAGAGCTCGTTTTTAACTTCGACGAATCGCAAGAATGGAAGTTTAAGGGACAACGCCCCGCTGTAATCGATTTTTATGCCGACTGGTGTGCCCCATGCCGCATGGTAGCCCCACTAATCGAGGAGCTAAGCAAGGAGTATGAGGGTAAAATCGACTTCTACAAGGTAGATACCGAAGCACAGCAGGAGCTATCCAGCGCATTTGGTATTCGTAGCATTCCCTCCATACTATTTATTCCGGTAGAAGGTCAACCTCAAATGTCGGCAGGAGCACTTCCAAAGAATTCGTTTAAGGATACCTTTAAAGAGCTATTTAGCGTAGAGTAATGAACCAGAAATTAACCACATACCTCTCGAAATGGCATTTTATACGCGTACTACAGCTGGTATTCGGACTAATGTTGGTGGCAAGCGGCCTGTACGATAACGAAATTGCCTACACCATTATTGGAGGAATCTTTCTGATCCAGGCCTTCTTCAACCTCTCGCTCTGCGGCGCAAGAGGTTGTGGTATCCCCCAACGAAACACCACCTACAGCAAGCCCACCATAAAGGTCGACGAGTACAAGCCCAAACGCTAAACCCCGACACTATATTATAAAAAAGCCCTAAGCTCTAGCTTGGGGCTTTTTATGTAGAAGCATTTCTCCGCAGTAGCACAATCCGCCGCATATTGGCCTTGCACCAGCTACCAGCACGTTCTCCTTCTGTTAGAGAATGCGTACTCCCGTCAAAGCTACTCCTCGCGTACTCTCCATCGTCAAGCATCATGTGGCAGGCTAAAACATAGGGGACTTTACATCTACCGGGTTATTCTATATCTTGACCCCCCTTCTTTTAAGCTTTCCACCTACCGCCCTCCTACTTGCGCTATACATCAAGGACGTAATACCGGTCTTATCAGGATATTGGTTATTACCATTAAGAATAAAACGATCAACCTGCCGCACCCGACATGTGGAGGGTAAAAAGATCAGCCTGCGAGCACCATCCTGCATGTTTTGATAAAAGAGATAGCTCCCCGAGCCATTCTACATCGCACGTATATATAAAAAAAGGTCGGCAGCT
>CAXYUU010000567.1:0-1851 GCA_964292015.1 uncultured Acetobacteroides sp. | reverse complement strand
TGGTGGTGGAATCTGCAGATGTCTCCTTTTTCGATCTGCCGGCAGGTTGGCCTGGCCGCTTACGCAGAAAATTGTGCTGAAAAGCGGCCCCACCTCCGGTTGGCAGGTAAAGAATAGGCTATGATGCCATTGCCTACGCATACTAAACCGCCAGCACATCGGGTAGCGGAAGCTGCTCCCGATCGCAAATGTCCTTTAACCGGTTTATCGACCACGGCTGTGCATAGCTGTAGAAGTAGCCAAATGGGCGTTTTAGTAGGGCAATTAGGCTAAAGGTGTCGGAGTCGTAGCCGTTGCGGTACTGCTGCTCTATCGAATCCCACTCCTTAAACACCAGCTTAAGGGTGATAAACACCGTTGGATCGATATGCGAAAGGTTAACGTTGCTTATACCCTCGTTCAGTATTTTTTTACGTGCCCTGTTGATATGCCTCTCCCCAACATCGTTGAGTACCTGGAGGTACTTTTCGAATAGGATGTACTCGTTTAGCAGAAACACGATTTCGGCAGCATCCATTTCTTTCCAAAAGAGGATGGGCTGCTGTAGGCAAACAACCCGACCCAGCATAAACGAACCGGCCGTGTATCCGTTAATATCCCGACTTTTACACAGCTTGACGATTTGCTTAAAGAAGGATACCTTTCGTTCGGTGGTAAACAGGTCGTATATCATATGCTGATCCTGATGCATGCCCAGCTCCCTTTTTAACACCTGTTCGATTTACAGCTGTACATTCGAATCGAACCAGCAGCAGGCTAGCGAGGATGCCCTTTCGTGATTTTTCTGCAGATCGTTTCGGATGATCTTGATGAGGTCGTTTAAGGTGGCAATTTCGTTATGGTCGAGCGTTTTTACTATGGTTTGGTACTGATCGTAGGCCGCCTTCATGTTCACAAAAACCTTTTCCTCCTTGGGTAGTAGATCCTGCGCACTACCCTCGATATACTGCTGAAACCGAGCAGGGGCGTAGCTAGCCTTACCCTTCATTATCATTTGGTGTTTACTCGACAGGGTAATCCAGTCGCCCTCGTGCAGTATGTCGCCCTCCTTGTTTACCAGCGATTGGCTCTGTAGCGTTACGTTATACCTGTTGAGGTTTATAAACGCAGGAACGCCATATCCTAAGCACGATGTAACCACATGAACCGCAGCAGGGGTGAGGCTAATTATGGCATCGAGCTCGCAAAGAATAATGGTGTCAGATGGTACGTACGTTTCCTTGCACAGGCAAACCTTCTCGCCGTTTCGTTTTGCCTCCAGCGCTTTTGAGGTGGTAAAGAATATCCGTGCGGTAACAGCCGAGCGGGGTAACACCGAAATGCCGTTACAGAAGAAGGTGAGCTTATCGTGCGACAGGTCGTCTATCCGTTCGGAGAATATCTGCTTCAGGTGGTAGGGTTGAACCAGCCTAATTACCCGTTCGCCCGAAATAACACCCTTTTTGTAGAGGTCGATTAGCGAAAGTAGCGTCGACCGTCCGGTGAGCTCCGAGGTGTTGAGCTGCAGGATGGCAAAAAGGTGGGCGTTCTTACGGGTTTCGGCACCAAACTTGATTGTTACGGGCGATTCGAGTAGCGCTTCGAGCTTGGGTAGGCTGGGGACAAAGTGGTATATGGCGGGGAAGGTATTCTTGATCTCCTCCCGTTCGAAGAATTCGGTGTCGGTTCTGTCTACGGTGCCCGTCATGATGTCGTCGCCAAACATATTTCTAACGCTCTCCACCTGCTGCCCTATTCCGGGCTGCATATCATTTCCGAGCATTTCGAGCGCATCAACCACCACCTGCTGGCCCTGCCCGGCGCCTCGCTGGAAACCATCACGGTGGCCACCGCCGGCATGCTGGAGCCGCT
>CAXYUU010000566.1:0-1861 GCA_964292015.1 uncultured Acetobacteroides sp. | reverse complement strand
TTGTTGTTTTGGCAGGAGGGTCGGGGCTTTACATCGATGCGGTTTGCATGGGTATCGATATCATTCCCGCCACCAATCCCGATACGCGTAAAATGCTTATCCAGCGGCATAAAACCGAAGGGTTACCAGTACTAGTCGACTGGTTAAAGCGCCTGGATGAGGAGTCGTACAACACCATCGACATGAATAATCCGCAGCGCGTTATTCGGGCATTGGAGGTTTGCATTATTGCAGGTGTTCCCTATTCTACCCTACGAAAGAACTTTGAGAAGATCCGCGATTTTAAGATGGTAAAGATTGGGCTTAATCGCGATAGGGCAGAGCTATACCAGCGTATAAACCAGCGCGTGGATGTCATGATACAGCAGGGCTTGCTCGACGAGGCTCGGTCGCTTTACGAACATCGCGAGCTAAACGCGCTCAATACCGTTGGCTACCGCGAGCTATTCGACTATTTCGATGGTAAGCTAACGCTCGAAGAGGCGGTTGAGCTCATTAAGCGAAACTCGAGACGGTACGCTAAGCGTCAAATGACCTGGTTTAACCGTTACAACGATATCACCTGGTTTTCGCCCGACGATTTTGATGGTATAATGGAGCATATTACGAATGCTAGCAAGGCTTAGCTCCATTCTATTTCCTATTCTCGATAAAAAGACCGAATTTAGCTGGCAATCATTCGACTTAATATGACAAAACCATTGGATATAGCTATTGTTGGACCTGCTCACCCTTTTCGTGGGGGCATTGCCGCCAACAACGACCGGCTTGCTCAGGAGCTGATGAGTATGGGGCATACCGTAAAGATCTACACCTTTAGCCTGCAGTACCCCTCGTTCCTTTTTCCTGGTAAAACTCAGTTTACTTCGGAACCAAAGCCTGCCGAACTCGATATCGATATTGCCGTAAACTCTATAAATCCGCTTACATGGCTTAACGTTGGGATGAAAATTCGCAAAAGGCGACCCGACATTCTGCTTATTCGCTACTGGTTGCCCTTTATGGCTCCCTGTTTTGGTACCATTGCCCGAATTGCCCGAAGTAACGGTCATACTAAGGTTATTTCGGTTGCCGACAACATTATTCCACACGAAAAGCGCATTGGCGACAAGCTACTTTCGTCATTTTGGGTAAGCTCCACCCACGGTTTTGTGGTGATGTCGCATAGCGTAGCGAAGGATTTACAGAAGTTTGCCTATAAGCGTCCGGTAGGGTTTTGCCACCATCCGCTGTTCGATAACTTTGGTGCAGTTATCCCAAAAGATGAGGCAAAAAGGTTGCTTAACCTCGATCCTAACTACGACTACATGCTCTTCTTTGGGCTGGTACGCGACTATAAGGGGCTCGACTGGTTGCTCGATGCCTTTGCCGATGATCGGCTACAGGATAGGAACCTAAAGCTACTTGTTGCAGGCGAGTTTTATGCCGATCCAAAGCCGTACTACGATCAGGTAGAGCGTCTCGAGCTAAAGGAAAGCGTGATCTTTTACCCCCACTTCATTCCCGATCCGGAGGTTGCCCGCTATTTCTGCGCCGCCGATATTATTGTTCAACCTTACAAGCATGCCACCCAAAGTGGCGTAACCCAGATAGGCTACCACTTTAATAAGCCCATGCTGGTAACCAAGGTGGGCGGATTGTCGGAGATAATTCCCGATGGCAAGGTTGGCTACGTTGTTGAGCCAAACACGCTGTCGATTGCCGATGCCCTGGTTGACTTCTACGAGAATAGGCGCGAAGCCGTAATGGCACAGAATGCCGAAAAGGAGAAGGTAAAGTACTCGTGGCGAAACATGGCAAGCGAGATTCTTCGAATATTCGACTTGGCCAAGAGGGGATAGGAAGCCCAAGGAAGTCGACG
>CAXYUU010000565.1:0-1863 GCA_964292015.1 uncultured Acetobacteroides sp. | reverse complement strand
ACATTTTGGTGGAGGTAGGTTTGTAGCTCTTTTCCCATAGCGGCAGGGCCTTGCACCCCAACCGTAAGCGTCGATGTGAGGGAGTACCCAGTTTCGAGTAGGCGGTTGCCGTAGCTTGCAGCTATGAGCCCCACGTAGGGGTAGTCGCCAACCTGCAAGTCCGGATTCCCAATATGGTGCGGAGTGTACAGCTGATGTTCGATGTAAAATGAGCGAATTCGAAAGGCGCTGTTCGATGAGGGAAGGGTAATTCTGTCGAGCAGCTGCCTCTTCTTTACCTGCGACGAAATGCCAAAAAGCATTCCTTCGGAGTAGTACCGGTCGCTACCCCGCATTTGTAGGTTAATAAAGTCGTTGTCGAAGTTGGCGTTTAGTGTTGTCGCATAATTCGGCTCTTGGCAAAAGCCCCCTAACGGTAAGACGATAAGTACGAATAGTGCCGTAAGCCTGGCAGTTGCCCGAAGTTTGCTCATGATAAGTAGAATTCTAAAGATCAGATTGCAAACAGCTGGCAGTGTCGATATGTTGTTTTAACCGGGTGTAAACTGTAGTCAGGCGCACCGTATTGGTTACTGCTTTTTATCGATATCCTTAGCCGATTTCTGGATTTGGCTGTTCAGCACGCTTAGCTCGTCATTACGAAGATCGCGGCATTGTCCAATCTTAAGGTTGCCCAGCTCGATATTCATGATGCGGATGCGCTGGAGCTTGGTAACCTCGTAGTCGAAATGCTCGCACATGCGGCGTATCTGGCGGTTCATTCCCTGCTTAAGGATGATGCGAAAGGTTTTGTCGGCAATCTTTTCGAGGAAGCACTTGCGGGTGTTTACCCCAAGGATAGGAACGCCGCTGCCCATGCGCTTAATAAAATCGTCGGTGATGAGGCGGTTTACCGTTACAATGTACTCCTTCTCGTGGTTGTTGCCCGCCCGGAGTATCTTGTTTACAATATCGCCATCGTTGGTAAGCAGGATTAGCCCTTGCGAGTCCTTGTCGAGCCGGCCAATGGGGAAGATGCGCTTCTCGTGCGATATGTAGTCGATGATGTTGCTCTTATCCTTCTTATCTGTGGTAGATGTAACGCCAACGGGCTTGTTAAAGGCGATGTACACCATTTCATTGTCGCCCGAAATAACTCGTCCGTTAACCTTCACCACCTGTCCGGGCAAAACGCGGTCGCCCATGCCTGCCTTTACGCCGCATATGGTAACGCTACCTTGCTCTACCAGCCTGTCGGCCTCGCGGCGCGAGCAAAAACCGGTTTCGCTAATGTACTTGTTGATACGAACGTCCTCGCTCTTATCCGTGTGAACGATGATGCGCTCCTGCTTTACGCTGCTTGTTGGCTTGCTGGTTCGGGTAGGTGCGGGGCTTGGCCTTCTGGTAGAATCGCCTTTGCTATGAGGATTCGCTCTGTTCGATTTGCTATTTCGACCATCTGATGGCTTGTTGCTATTGGTTGCCCTTCTTTTCATGCCGCAAAGTTGGCTTATAAATTTGTTGTAGGCAATAGCCTTACAGCAATATACTCTTATGGATGGTGAAAAAGTTGAGCGGAGTTGGTGCTTCTTCGTTAGCGGATATGCTAAGGTTTGTGGTGGTGTCCCAAGTCTTTAATCTTAGATTTCAAGTCTTGCGAAGATATTTCTGGAATTTACGGGATGTTCATTCCTTTTAAATAGAATCTCTGCGGTTGGACGTCTTGTATGGGCGATGTGATGTTGTATGTAGACGAATGGCTGTAAAAGCAAAAAGCCTTGCAAAAATAAATTTTGCAAGGCTTTTGCGGTCCGGACGAGACTCGAACTCGCGACCTCCGCCGTGACAGGGCGGCATTCTAACCAACTGAACTACCGAACCAAT
>CAXYUU010000564.1:0-1863 GCA_964292015.1 uncultured Acetobacteroides sp. | reverse complement strand
GCATTAACGACTCCTTTGTAATAAAGGGGCTAGAATCCTATCCGAACAATGTTCTTAGAATTTTCAACCGCTGGGGTAATGTGGTATTTACCATGAAGGGGTATGATAATACCTGGAACGGGGTGAATGGAGGTAAGGGGTTGCATATTGGAACCGACCTTCCAGATGGAACATACTACTACATTATCGATCTTGGTGATGGTTCAAAGCCTCAGTCTAGCTACATAGTTATTAAACGCTAATCGCAACTTGTACGCACTAATGAAAAATCTAAATAAATTAATCGTAATGCTAACCGTCTTCGTGGCGGTTAGCATTACCCCCAAGCAGGGCAAGGCTCAGTACGATTTTATGTTTACCCAGTACATGTGGAATGAGATTGCTATTAATCCTGCCTATACCGGTACCCGCGATGCTATATCTTTAGTTGGGTTGTACCGTAATCAGTGGGTGGGCATGAAGGGTGCGCCAACCACCAAGAGCCTTTCGGTGAATGCTCCTATTTACAAGGGTAAAGTAGGACTAGGTATCAACTATATAAAGGATGAGATTGGTATTACATCGAACGATTACCTTAATCTTTCGTACTCCTACCGGATTGCGTTTAAGAATTCGAATCTTTCGTTTGGCCTGTCTACCGCACTGGCAACTCTAAAGGAGTACTACTCTCAGGCAGCCACCACCGATCCTGGCGATACACAGTTTCAAAACGACTCCCCTCGTACTAACATGCCTAATGCCGGCTTTGGCGTATACTACTATACCGATAGGTACTACATAGGGCTATCGGTTCCTCGTTTACTAAAGAATCAGCTCGATGTGAAGGATAACTTTTCGGTTATCAATAAGTTTGACTACAAGTACCTGCACTACTTTATTACTGCGGGTACCGTCATTGCTATTAATGATGGGCTGAAGTTTCAGCCGTCGGCCATGTTTAAAGCCGTTCAGGCGGCGCCAATGGAGCTCGATCTTACGGGGCAGCTAATTGTTAAGGATATGTTTTGGGTAGGGGCTGGTTGGCGAAGCGGTGATGCCATATCGTTTCTTACCACCATTTATGTTACTCCCCAGCTGCGCATTGGTTACTCCTACGACTATACGCTTTCGGAGCTTTCGAAGTATAGCCATGGCACCCACGAAATTTGTTTTGGCTACGACTTTAGCCTAAAGGCCAAGAAGATTGTCTCTCCTCGTATCTTTTAGTGAACAGATCATGAAACGTGCATGAATACCGAGATTCACTAAAGCAGCGGAACATCTTCTATGGGAGTTACTCACGATCAGTAAAAAATAACTATTTACGCATGAAAAAACTAATCATACTAGCCTTACTAGCTTTTCAGTTCGGCGTGCAGGCGCAGTCGCTTAGCATGCGTAAGGCGGAAAGGGATTTTAAAAGTAAGGCATATGCCGATGCAATTCCTTGCTATAAACGAGTACTGAATAGCGACTCGACATGTAAGCAGGCCATTCGACGGTTAGCCGACTGCTACCGTTTGGTAGAGGATTACTCCAACGCTGCAGCTACCTACTGCATGCTCGAAAAGAGGGGAATCCTCGAGGGTCGTGAGCCGTACTTTTACAGTCAGGTGCTGATGCAGCTCGGACAGTTCGATAGGGCCAAAGCGGTGGCTATTGCCTACAAGCCGGTAGAGGGTGGCGATGCTGTTTACAGTAACATGCTGGATGCAATAGAAAATCAGCAACCCTACTACCTTTCCGACACGTTGGGTTTTTCTATTGTTAACCTAAAGGATATTAATACCACCAGCAGCGAGATTGGTGCCACCTTCTTTGGATCATCAATCCTATTTTCCTCTAACCAGTACGTAAACGACTACATTGGTAACCGACACGGAT
>CAXYUU010000563.1:0-1876 GCA_964292015.1 uncultured Acetobacteroides sp. | reverse complement strand
GTAAAACGATAGGTAAGCTGCAAAGCGTTAAGCAAATCACTCAAAAATTACTGCCATAATCCGCAATAAAACGGATAAAGGGCGAATAACTGAATTTGAAAGGAGGAAAGTAGAATGAGTTTCAAAGAATTACCAACGGCACTTGACTTTGCGGGAGATATTGTTAATGTAGTGCCAAAAGATGTTGAATTAATGGTTATTAAAGCCATAGAGAACGCTCAAAAAAACGCATGGAATAATGCTATGCTTTTTGCCGCTGAAAATGGGAAAGGTAAAAAAGAAGGAATTTATTTGGTTGTAGATAAAGATTCAATCATCTAATACCTTGTACCATGAGAGAAATTAAATACAAACTAGCGAAAAAAGCATACATAGTACACACGTCAAGTGTCGATGAAGGGTTTTTAGCGGATCAAGACGGATGGGTTTCTTATGCCGAATCTAAAGGCAAGGCAAAGTCTGAATTGTTTAATGAAATAGTTTATTGCGGGGGATTTGAAAAACTTCGTAATGGAGACGAAATAACGTTTTTAAACCTGCCGGTTGTTCGATGTAAGGAGAGGGATAAATACGAGTTTAACGGCAAGGAACTGACTACTTATGAAATCGCTGCTGTTATCAGAGAACAGCAAAGAATATCAGAACTTGATGTTATGCTTTTAAATCCAAGTGTTAATTACTGTTACATCAAGAAAGGTGGTTATTATCGACCAGGAGGAGCCGGATATACCGACATGAAGCATCGTGCTGGCGTATTTACAAAAGAAGAGGGGGTTCGTGATGCTAAATCATGTCGTGACTTGGATATTATTCCGATAAACATCGAAGAGCACAACAAGATGATCCAAGCGGAAATTGACGATCTGAAAACAAGGTTGTTATGATTCACATCAAAACCGATAAAGAGGTAATGCAGGAGTTGATTAACCGAACCAATTCCAAGCATACCCACCTTGTAGGGGTCGATCCTGATGTTGATAAAAACGGCGTTTGCCTGTACGAACGGAAAACAAAGGAATTTACGCTGCATAATCTCACCTTCTTTCAGCTGTTTGACTTTCTGGTTGTCGAAAAACAAAAAGGAATAGCCATTAAGGTCGTAATAGAAGCAGGGTGGTACAATCTTAGCAACTGGCACGTGAAAACGTCAGATAACGCACGAATAGTGGCAAAAAAGGGCAATAGTCTCGGATCGAACCACGAGACAGGAAGAAAGATTGTCGAAATGTGCGAATACTTGAAGCTGGAATACCAGCTGGTGAAGCCTACTGCTCATAAAGTCAAATCTGACACGTTTATGCAAATCACAGGATACACCAAGCGAACCAACCCCGAGCAGCGCGACGCTACAATGCTCGTGTACGGAATGTAAAACCTACCCACCTAACATTTTTTTCAATGTATCAAAAATTCACTCTTCTAGTGAACGGCCATACTATTGCCGCAAAGGTAAGCTCGCCGTTTAGTAATATCATTCATGTAGAGTTCTTTGATGAGGGTAAGCACGTGCTTAAGACAGGGTATAAAAGCCAATACTTAGGGATTGAAGCGGAGCCTTTTAAACGTATTGCTGAACTGGGAGAGCAGGATGTGCTAGGTGCTGCCAATAAGCTATTTCGAAATGCTGAATTGGTATGGAAAAGCGATTTGATTACCGAAGGGGAGTGTGACTTAAAATGTAGTGAAATGGATTTAAAAACTCAATACATAGACTTTCTCAAGTCAAAGATTTGTATAGCACCCGAGAGTGGACTAATCATTAACCCAAGCGAAGTCTCGGAAACTCTTAAGCCTCACCAACGAGATGCAGTAATATGGGCAATTCGTGGAGGCAGACGGGCTCTTTTTGAAAACTTTGGACTTGGTAAAACAATTC
>CAXYUU010000562.1:0-1881 GCA_964292015.1 uncultured Acetobacteroides sp. | reverse complement strand
ATTCCGGGACAAGCCCGGAATGACAGCGCTGATTGAACTTCGTGCTTAACTTAATGACATAGCCTTGAAAAGGAGGGGTGCACGTAGGGCGGGGTGGTTCCGTATGATAAAAATCAATCAATTCAAATATTAAACGCGAAATCCCCGGGTTTGAAACCCTGTCAGGGGTGGGAAAGCAGCGATTTTGCCCTAAAAAAATGCTCCAACTCCATTTCGAAGCTTATCCGTCGCCGCTGGGTGATACGCTTTGTGCTACGACGTGTTGGCTCATCCATTTTAAAAGCGAAGCGAGCATGAATATTGAAATTTATCAAAGGAGATGAAAATATATCGTGCGAGTTACGTGTGACCTTTAAGGAAAAGGTATTTTCATCTGAACCCCTGTTTCTCAGCTAATCATCATCAATAAAAAATGGGAAAGCAAACAAATCACCCCAAACAACGTTACCCCCTCCAAAAAGAAAGTAATATGGGCGAACGTAGCATACCCGACACCGCGGCGTGCCGGGTGGTGGGCAACAGGGAGATTACGGAGGGGGTACACTACCTCACCTTCGAGAGGCCGTACGAGTTTGAGGCGGGGCAGGTGCTCTCCATCACCCTTAATGCCGATATTCCGCAGCGGCTCTACAGCATTGCATCGGGGGTGAGCGAGCCGTACCTGGGCATCCTGTTCGACGTTCATCGCGAGGGGATGCTTACCCCGCTGCTTGCCCAGCTGCAGCCCGGCGATGTGGTACATGTATCGCCACCCTACGGTAGCTTTTTAGGAACCACCGAACCGGCCGTGTGGATTGCCACCGGCACGGGCATTGCCCCGTTTGTTTCGATGGCCCTATCGGGGATGGGCGCCGGCAAAACCCTTATTCAGGGGGCTCGAACGGAAGAGGGTTTCTACTTTGCCGATCTATTCGAAGCTATTGAGGGAATGAGCTACACCTGTTGCGCCTCGCAGGTGGCCGGTGGGCGTGTGTACAGCGGCAGGTTGACTACCTACCTGCGCGAAACATCAACCTTACCATTACACGAAAAATACTACCTTTGCGGCAACCCACTTATGGTTAATGAGGTTCGGGATCTGCTCATCGAAAGGGGCATTCCCTTCGAAAACATTCTTTCGGAGATATTTTTCTAATGGCGACTTACAAAGATAAGCCTTGGCTTTACGGTAGAACGCTCGACGAGCTGAAGCAGGTGGTTGCCTCGCTTAGCTTGCCCGGCTTTACGGCCAAGCAGATAGCCGACTGGCTCTACAAAAAGAATGCAACCGATATCGACCAGTTTACCAACCTGTCGCTTAAAGCCCGCGAGGCGCTTAAGGAGGGCTATCAGGTTGGCTATATTGCCACCACCGACGTGCAAACCTCGGTTGATGGTACCAAAAAGTACCTATTCCCCACCATTGGCGGTAAGTTTATCGAAAGCGCCTACATCCCCGATAGGGATAGGGCTACGCTGTGCGTTTCGTCGCAGAGCGGTTGTAAGATGGGCTGCCTGTTTTGCATGACCGCCAAGCAGGGCTTTCAGTCGCAGCTGTCGGCAGGCGAAATACTTAACCAGGTGCGGGCAATCCCCGAGTTCGAGTCGCTCTCGAACATCGTGTACATGGGTATGGGCGAACCGATGGACAACCTAAAGAATGTGCTGGCGAGCGTGGAGATTCTCACCTCGGAGTACGGCTACGGCTGGAGTCCTACCCGCATAACGGTATCCACCATCGGCGTTATTCCCGCCATGAAGGAGTTTTTGGAGAAGAGTAAGTGCCACCTGGCGGTGAGCCTGCATACCCCCTTCGAGGAGGAGCGGCGCAACCTGATGCCCATCCAGAAGGTCCATAAAATTCTGGGTGTGGTAGGCGAGCAATAGTAGAGGGAATTCTGC
>CAXYUU010000561.1:0-1924 GCA_964292015.1 uncultured Acetobacteroides sp. | reverse complement strand
CAGCACCGATGGTACTGCTACACCAAGTGGGAGAGTAGGTGACCGCCGAATTTACAAAGCCCCGAACGAAAGTTCGGGGCTTTTTTTATTGGTACCTGTCCTACTTTTAGCATCCGTAACCGGAGGGCCAGGCTACGTCTCTTCGTTGGTACGCGAGTAGAGTAGCAGGTCGAGAATGGTTCTCTTCAGCTTTGTTTCAATCTTTTTTTCTATATCCGTTTCGCTAACCTGGTATTCGTAGCTCGATCGGGGAGGGTTGGGGGTGATGTCGTACGCCTCCTTGATGATGGTTGGGTTAAATTTGATATAGAGGTAGTCGGGGTACAGCACGATGCTGCTAAAGTAAATGCTGGAGTTTCCGGACGATATCCAAATCTCGAATGCCGATTCGGTATCCTTAGTGATGAGACATGGCTTTATGAGGCTTTTCTCATAGGTTCGAATTTCGTCGTATAATTCGGCTAGCTTGTTCATAGTTTGGGAATTTACCCTTGTATAACAGAGCAGCTGTTGGGTGTGTTTTTTAGTGGCTCTTAATTTGTGTTATGCAGGCGAAGTTATAGCTGGGCTAGCTGTTTTGCCATTCCGCTGAATATGGGTCCATGAAAGGGTAGAACGGTATACCAGTATACTCTGCCCCATAATCCTCGAGGGCGAAAGGTTGCGGTTTGATGCAGCGTACCCATGGTGTCGATATGAAATTCGAGCCAAGCTTCGCCGGGGAGCTTCATCTCAGCAAAAAGGAGTAGGCGACGGTTGGGGTGATCGGCAATTAGCACGCGCCAAAAATCGAGCGCATCTCCCGGGTTAATGGTGTGGACGTTGGTACGCCCCCGGCGTAGGCCAACACCTCCAACCAGCTTGTCCATAATCCCCCTTATCTTCCAAAGAAAATTGGCGTAGTACCATCCGGTATCGCCACCTATCGACCAAATTTTACTGAGCGACGTGTTAATGTCGGCAACTTTTACGGTGCGGCTATCGGTGTAGCAGCCGTGGGTGGGCACGTTGAGATGGGCTGATAGCGGTTCATCCATAATACCGCTGGTGATGGAGTCCTTCCAGCTCGAGAGGACGTTGTTGGTTTCGATGCGGACAAATGCCAACTGTATTGCCTCGTCGAAGGTAAGCAGGTGGATGCCGAGCTCGTTGGCTAGGCTGTTGGGGGTGGCAACTATTTCGGCCTTCATGCTGTTGACCAGGTTTACGGCCAGCTGGTACGACGTGGCGGTTACGAAGTAGAGCCAGTACGACGATAGCCGAGGTGTCATTACCGGAACCACCCAGATGTGGCGCTTGAGGCCGCGCAGGCGGGCAAACTGTAGCAGCATCTCCTTGTAGGTCATAATTTGAGGGCCGCCTATGTCGTAGCTGTTCTTATAGGTTGATGGACGAAGGAGAACGCCGTAGAGGAATTCGATGACGTTGCGGATGGCAATGGGCTGCGACCGGGTGAGCAGCCATCGGGGGGTGACCATTACGGGTAGCTTTTCGACCAGATCGCGCATGATTTCGAACGAGGCGCTGCCGCTTCCCAGTATGATTCCTGCCCGTAGCGTGGTGAGGTTGTAGGTGCCCGATGAAAGTATTTCCTCCACCTTTTTACGGGACGATAGGTGGCGCGAGAGCTGCTGGTCGTTGACAATGCCGCTGAGGTAGACTACCTGTCTGACCTCGGTTTGGGCAATGGCATCGCGGAAGTTGGCGGCCGAGGTGGCCTCCAAGCCTTCGAAGTTGGGGTTCGACGAGCTCATGGAGTGGATGAGGTAGTATGCCGCATCGATATCGGAAGGTATTGCCGAGAGGGTGTCGGGTTTTAGGAAATCGACCTCGATGGGGATGACGCGTTCGTGCTCGGCGGTGTACCGACTTTTGTCTCTTACGCAGGCAATAACGGTGTGCCCTTCGTTTAGCAGAACGGGCA
>CAXYUU010000560.1:0-1937 GCA_964292015.1 uncultured Acetobacteroides sp. | reverse complement strand
CCGCGACCTCCGCCGTGACAGGGCGGCATTCTAACCAACTGAACTACCGAACCAAAATTTGCGTGGGTGATTTGGTGTAAACCGTTCTCCCAATTGCGATGCAAAGGTAATAATACTTTTTTCATCTACAATACCCACGCATGGAAAATGAACTTATTCTTTCCCGAAAATGCTAAAATTTACGCTACCGTAGCTGCGTCTTTCGATAAAAAATGGCTTGTCGCTGAATTCCCGATCCTTCGAATGCTCTAGTATAAACCACCCTTCGTCGGTTAGCAGCTCGCGTCCGAAAATAATATCGTGAATTAGCTCGATTCCCTCCATGTCGTAGGGTGGATCGGCAAATATAAAGTCGAACTTTTGCTTGCACCCCTTTAGGTATACAAAGGCGTTCTGCTTTAGGGCGCGAACCTGATCGCGAAGGCCGAGCTCTTCGACAGTTTTACGGATAAACGCGTGGTGATTAGGGTCTAGCTCTACCGATATCACGTTGGGGCAACCGCGTGAGGCTAGCTCGTAGCTAATCCCCCCAGTTCCCGAAAATAGGTCGAGCGCTGATATATTTTCGTAGTTGTAGTTGTTCGATATGATGTTGAAAAGGCTCTCCTTGGCAAAGTCGGTTGTTGGACGAGCCTTAAAACTTTTTGGTGGGACAATGTGCTTTCCCTTATACTTTCCGCTGATTATTCGCATTCGGTTAATTTAAAAAGATTTGCAAACTGGTGCTCGGCCTTGTACTTAAACAGGTACGAGTACTCGTACCCTTTAGGAACGAGGTCTAGAGCAAGGTTTGGTAGGTACTGGCTTAATTCGGCAAATCGGGAGCTTTGCTTCTCCACATTTCCGCTAATGTACACCTCTACCTCCGAGGTTTTGATTTCATGCTCTTTTAGGATAAGAAGGGCGTAGTAAACCAAATCGCTGGTGCCTTCGATCTTGTAGGTGGTGTAGATTTTAATCTTGCCGCTGTCCATTAGGCTAAAGCAGGCAAGGGAACTGTTGATAAATATCGACAGCTGGTACTGATTCGCGGTCTTTTCGGAGAGCTGCTTGCTGATTTGAGGAACGCTCTGGTTGTAAAATTTGACGTTGGGGTGAGCCTCCCGAATTACCGTGGCAATGGCGTTGGGAATAGCGTATACCGTTACGATGGTGCTATTCTTAATCTTGGAATGGGCAACCTCCACCTCGTTAGCCGAAAGCGGAATGAGCGCTTTTAGGTACTCGAAGGATTTGTCCTGTATGAAAAATTCTTCGGGAATAAGCGTGAACATTTGGCTAATCAGCATGCATTTCACCTCCTTGAAAGGGCGGCTTAGCAGCTCGTCTTCCTTAAGGATACGTTCGATGCTAAAGCAAAGCTCGTCGAAGTTATCCGACATGTTGGCAATGCTGTAGTCTTTCAACGCTACAAATCGTTTAGTTCTATCATCCATACAGCAAAAAGAAAATCCATTCTGGCTAACCTGAATGGATAGTTTATACTGTTCGGTTTGCTCTATGTCTAACTTCTGGTCGAGAAGCTCGTGCTTAATCATAATTTTTCACTCCCAATTTCAGGTGTTGTTTGTTGTTTCGGTTTGAGAACCTACCTTTAAAACCTGGAAATATCCCAATTTTTATGATTTTAGAAGTTACGTGGGCAACGATTTTGGCTATACCTTTGCCTGCGCTGTAAAACTTCTGAAAATAGGTAAGCCTGCTGTTTTTCGAATCTATCCACAGCGCAGCAAGCGCTATTGGGCCGATTTTTCATTTGGTAGGTTTAGCCTATGGTTGACAAATATATAAAAAAACTCCAAACTGGGGGTAACTTATCTTTCTTATGTTAAAAAAGTATGTTGAGGAGCTGATCGTTAAGGCGTTTTCTTTCGATCCTACCGCGGGGCAACGTTCGGCGAGTTCGTCGTTAGCGGAGCTGGTTTCCGACGGACGGC
>CAXYUU010000559.1:0-1942 GCA_964292015.1 uncultured Acetobacteroides sp. | reverse complement strand
CCTTTCGGTACTAATGGTCGCTCCATTTGTTGCATCATCGCAAACTGAGAACAGCAGCCGCAGCACCCGCACCGATGTACGACGTGACTCCCCAGCACCAGTCCGTGCCGACAGAACTAGCGAAAGGTCGCAGCCATCGGCAGTACGTACGGAGCAGCCCACAACAAGGACACAAGCGTCACCTGAAAGATCGATGCCTTCCCGCAGAGAATCATCAGGTAGCCAGTCCGAATACCAGCGCCCGAACACTTCCGAACGGACAACGACCCAAACTCCAGTGGTTCGTAACCAAGGTCAACGTGACACCCGAACCGAAACATCTAGAACGGCACCTACCGTAGGTACCAGCACGGGTACACAAACAACGTCTCCATCTCGTTCGGATTACAGACGACCAAGCGGAGCTGTTACCACAACTACACGAACTGTAGAAACCCGTAGCAACGATAACAGCAGAAACGGCTCGTTCGAACGTCGAACCAGTACCGACCGTTCTGGATCATCCGATCGCCGTTACGATAACGGTAGGGTTACGTCTACCGAAAGAAGTTACGACAATACCAGAAGAGCCTCTTCGGATCGCAACTACTATAGAGACAGGGGCGAGCGCAGAGACTACCACTCGCGTTACGATGGCCGTTACGAAGGCCGATGGGATAACAGGTACACCTCTAGCTGGAAATCTTACGGATACGGAAAGCCTCGCTACGTTGTTTACCATCAAACAAGGGTATACCGCGCGCCATATTTCTCGGGTATCATCAGGGTTCGTCCACCCTACTACCGTAACATGCCCGATATTATCTACCCCGAGCAACGTTACGATCAACCATACAGTTACTATCGCCCCTACTGGGCTGTTGACTATAGCTTTGTACGTCGTTGGATTTTCTTCCCTCGATTAAATATGTACTGGGACAACTACAGCAACGTATTTGTTTACATGAGCCATAACAACTGGAGAGTATCCTCCCGACTACCTTTTGCCTACTTCAATATCGACCTGCTTAGCGAGCCACTATTTGAAGTGGAGGAAGACTACAATAGCGAGGATGGCTACTACAACGACGGCTACTTCTACTCCGAAGACTAATTCAAATTCATAAAAGCATACACGAATCAGGCTCAGCCCCAAAGGCTGAGCCTGATTTGCTATCACGGGTAGCAGTCCTCTCGGGCAACGTTTTCCAAAACATCCCAACCAGCTGCCAGCGAGCCTTAGCGGTGTGCATGCCAAAGGCTCTGCTTAAAATAATATCTCCTACGCAAAATATTTGGGTATTTATGGAACATAAAGCGGCTTTTTCGAACTCCCAAATGGACTTACTTCGGCACACAAAGCCAAATCAGATCACCTGATTTTAGCTTCCAGAGGGTCGGAAACTACTTTCCTGAACTCAGGAAACCACCATACTTGCCTCCGGCAATGCAATCAAAGTTGAATATTGACATTTACCGGATTTTACAATGGCGTTTCCTACAATAAACCCAACGTAACGAATTAGCATCCTTCGAATACGCCCAATTTAGTAGGGACATTCCGCTTGGCTTAAAACAAAATCTCAAAAGAAAATCCTTATTGGCAGAGGCCTACGAATCGATTTTCTTTGGGATAATCGCTATATTGGAGCGTAATTAGGCCTTGTAAAATGTAATGCACCATTCAAAATGAAGAAGCCGCTGATTGCCCTACTGGGCATTTGTCTAGCCACAACAACATTAGCACAACCCATCGACATGGAAAACCGCTCGAACGAGCGGCTAACCCACGTACCCCAATGGGCTCGTGAAGCAATTTGGTACCAAATTTTTGTGGAGCGATTCCGCAACGGCGACCCTAAAAACGACCCCACATCCGAAAACATTAAGGACTACATCAACCGCGACATACCTATGGGATGGAAAACTACCCCATGGACGCAAGATTGGTATAAGCAGGATG
>CAXYUU010000558.1:0-1944 GCA_964292015.1 uncultured Acetobacteroides sp. | reverse complement strand
CGCCACCAACATCAAGCAGCGCATCGTTGGGCTAATGGGCAAGTCGACCACCAACAACCTGATCGACATCAGCACCAACACCTCCATTGTAAACGTATCGGGATATATTGGTAAGCCCGAGCAGGCCAAGAGGACGCTCGGCGAGCAGTTTTTCTTTGTTAACGGCCGCTTTTTTAAAAGCCCGTACCTACAAAAGGCGGTGTTTAAGGCGTACGCGCAGCTGACACAAACCGACTACTATCCCTCGTTCTTTATCTACCTCACGGTAGATCCGGCAGCGATCGACATCAACATACACCCTACAAAGACCGAAATAAAGTTTGAGGACGAAAGCGCCATTTGGCAAATAATCAACGCGTCGGTACGCGAGTCGATAGGCCGATTTGCGGTATCGCCATCAATCGATTTCGACACCAAGGGTGCGGTGAGCATTCCGGTATTTTCGAAAAACGACCCGGTAACCATGCCCGAGATCGACATCAACCCGTCGTTTAACCCGTTTGATGAAACTAGTAACCAACACTTTTCGCAGCCTAGCGTTGGATCATATAAAAAGGAGGCTGCCCCTCGTGGCTGGCAAAAGTTGTACGACGGGTTTCCGGCTACCGACAATCACCCCTTCGAGAGCTTTAGAACACCCTCGTTTTTAGATGAGGAGGAAGAGCCTGCCGTGGAACAGCAAACCATGGAGCTGGGCGGCACCGAACAGGTGTTCTTTCAGATCAAAGGTCGATACATACTCACCCCTGTAAAGTCGGGGATAATGCTCATCGACCAGGCCAAGGCGCACCAGCGCATCCTCTTTGAGTACTACCTGTCGGCAATAGAGCACCATGCCGGCATTGTGCAGCAGGAGCTATTTCCCCAAATGGTGGAGCTTAACCCATCGGACTACGCGCTGCTACTGGGCGTTTCGGCCGAGCTGCACAGCATTGGCTGGGATATCCGCCCAAGTGGCAACGAGTACAGTGCGGCCATATACGGTAGCCCGGCAACACTGGCCAACCAAAACTTTAAGCAGGTGCTCGAAGGGCTTATTCAGGAGCTGAAGAATGAGGAGTCGGAGCTGCACGACTCGACAAAAATTAAGATTGCCCGCTCGATGGCCATTGCATCGAGCATTAAAACCGGAAAGCAGCTAAACGCACAGGAGATGCAGGACATGTTCGACAAGCTGTTTGCCTGTACTTCGCCCAACATAAGCCCATCGGGGAAGCCAACGCTATTCATCATGGGACTCGACGAGCTAGAAAAACGTTTTAAGTAATAAAAAGTAAAGTATGTTTCAACAGAACCGACTAGGAAGCACGCCACCAGTTGTGCTGAATCTTATCATAGTAAACGCGCTGATGCTCCTACTTACCTGGTTTTTGGGTAATATGAACATCGATATTGTAGAGGTATTGGGGCTACATTCGTTCTACTCGAGCTCGTTTAAAATTTGGCAACCATTTACCAATATTTTCCTTCATGGGGATATCTCCCACCTTTTCTTCAATATGTTCTCGCTATGGATGTTTGGCAAGATACTCGAACAGGTTTGGGGAGGTAAGAAGTTTCTGATCTACTACATTGCAACTGGGGTTGGAGCATCGATACTTAACTCGCTTGTAACAGTTGCCGAAATAGAGCTTATGCGCCACAGCGCAGAGCAGGTGCTTGCCAACATGACACCCGACACCTTTTTCGAATTCGTGAAATCGTACGCACCCGGAGCCAAAGGCGAACTAGCGGGATTCCTCGATGGATGGTATACCCACCCGAAAGACCTAGGGTTTGCCAACGAAGCCAAAAGGCTGGTGTACGAAATCATGTCGGCTCGCGGGCAAGGCGGCGGTGCAGGTGCGCGACGGCGCGATCAAGGGCGTGAACCTCGCCCGCACGCTGCGCGAGGCCAAGGCCGCGCTGTCCCTGCGCCAGGACGCCCTGCAACGAGCGCGTCAG
>CAXYUU010000557.1:0-1960 GCA_964292015.1 uncultured Acetobacteroides sp. | reverse complement strand
GCTAATGGTTTTAATCTAATCATTATAAAAAAGTGGTTTGATGGTGCTAAAATAATTTCAAAGGGCTATTCTTACAAATCAAATCAAAAAATAACAACAATTTTAATCTTCTTCATGGATAAAACTTTCATTTTTAACTATAAAGAGTACGCAAGCATCGACAAGCTATCAGAAACCGATCGAAATCTAGTGGCCAATGCGCTGGATGCCCAAAAAAAGGCGTACGCACCCTACTCAAACTTTCAGGTTGGAGCAGCGATTCTTTTTGAAGATGGAACGATAGTTAGCGGCAGCAACCAGGAGAATGCGGCCTACCCATCGGGTTTATGCGCCGAACGAACCGCAATGTTTTATGCGCAAGCCAACTATCCGGATAAAAAGATTGAGGCCATTGCCATAACCTCGGCAACCAACCAGGTGCAAAACCGCAAACCGGTATTCCCCTGCGGATCGTGCCGACAAGTTTTACTCGAAAGCGAGCAGCGCAACGGCAAACCCATTAAGGTAATGTGCTATGGTGTCGACGGAATTATCGAAGTGCCATCGACGGCAAGCCTACTGCCCCTCCACTTTATTTTCGAATAAAAGAAAAGAGTCTATCCCAAAGGGTAGGCTCTTTTGCTTTTAGCACCAGCCCTACCAGCTTACGCTATCCATCCATTCGTTCATAAAGGCAAACGGAAATAGAATGGCAAAGAATATCTTCAAAATCAGCAGAAATATCATTCCCGAATTGAGCAGCAGCGACACAATTGCCAAAATTCGTCCCGTTGAGAGATTGCTGTAGGATGCCGGCAAGAAATCGTTCGGGTTGGCCATGTATAACCGTAAATCGCTGTTTGCCAAAACCAGCGCAATGGCCGCAAGAATAAAGCCGGTGATGCCAAAACAGCAGCAGGTAACCAGCGAAAGAATCGAAAGGGTTAGCACCAAGTTGGCATTGGGTAACGACTGTTGATAACGAATCTCTTCCATTTATAAAAGTTTATGTTAGTTGAAAATATAGTTTAAAATGATGGTCGCAACATTCACCCCAAAGAGCACCTTTAATACTAGGGTTCCCCTACTAAAGCCAAATTTTAGGTGAAGCACCAAAAAGAGGAAGAGTAACAAGGTGGGTATTAACGCCCAATGGTACGACAGGCTGGCGGTAAGGTTGCCTTTTAGCAGCTCGATAAACGCCCGCTGCATGCCACAGGTGGGACAGTCGACTCCAAAGCACTGCTTAAAGGTGCACGGAAGCAAGTGAGACTGAAGCCAGCTGATAATCCCTGCATGCATAGCATTTCGTATAATTGCAGAAAAGTAGCAATCTTTTTTAACAAAGCCTCTATCGTGTCAAAATATTTGTACCTACTCAGTAGCGCTGTACTACATAGCTCACTAACAGAAAATCAGCAGAGCCAAGAAAGTTAATTCTTACTTAATTGTAGCATGTTACTTTATCTCTTTTGTGGAAAAGCCATTCCACAAAAGACACAAAGATGCCCACAAAGTTTTACCCTGCACCTCAAATAAAGAACGAAAACTAAGTGATGTTCGACGGAATTAATTAATACCGATACATGTGGTGAGAAGTGACTCCATTGGTGTGAGTAGCTACAAATAATTAGGCACAAAAAAGGGGCGATTGCCTCCAACCACCCCCTTTTTATATGCTATAGCAACCGTTATTTTACGGGTTTCGACCTCGGACTGGTAAGAAGTAACCCCATAAACATGATAAATCCGTTAAGGATAAGCAGCTCGAATCCAATTTTGTAGCCGTCGAACCAGCGCTCGGAGTTAACGCTAAGGATGTAGCAAAGCGTAGGTGCGGCAACTGCCAAAAAGGGCACCAGCCTATCCCTTACCCCAAGCTTGGTAAAAAGCCCAAAGGCGTAAAGTCCCAACAGCGGGCCGTAGGTGTACCCTGCAATGGTGTAAATGGCGCTGATTACCGGATCGTTGTTCACCAGCT
>CAXYUU010000556.1:0-2012 GCA_964292015.1 uncultured Acetobacteroides sp. | reverse complement strand
TGAATAGGCTCCGAATTTGCCGGGTTTTTACGATTTACCCATTGCCATTCTTTTTATGGGACGAATATAGGCGGGCTATAAGCAGGGCTTAAGACCCTTTACTGGCGTTAATAACACAAGAGGAGGATGCTAACCAGGTTGGCAGCCTCCTTTTTTATATGAAATTTGTACTGTTACGGTGCAATCCTTAGCATAAAGGTGTTATGGCTGACTTACTTGAAAAGTATATTCAGCAATTCGTTCTCATTGAGCAAAGTTGAGATAGCATGCGTCGCTCTACTTCATCTTGTTGTTTACATTTCAACCGCCTACCTAGGGGTTACGCCGATACCGGGAAGGTTGTTGAGGGTAATGATTCCATCGACAAAGCGAACGCCATCGAAGGCGTCGTTTTTAATGAGGAGCGAGCCATCGAGGTCGGCAAAATCGGTTACGATACTTAGGTGGGCGGCCGCCGATACGGCGCAGGAGGTTTCGGTCATGCAGCCAATCATGGTTTTGAGGCCCGCGGCCTTAGCAAAGCTTACCATTTGTTGCGCTTCGCGTAGTCCGGTAGACTTCATCAGCTTCACATTTACCCCCGAGTAGGCTCCCTGCAGTGCTACCAGGTCGGCAAGGCGCTTTATTCCTTCGTCGGCCATAATGGGTAGGGGGCTATGCTGCGTTAGCCAGGCAATATCGTCGAGCTGCTCCTTAGGCATAGGCTGCTCTACCAGTAGGGCGCCCATCTCCTTAAGCCAGAAGATCATATCTAGGGCCATATTTCGATCCCGCCATCCTTGGTTGGCATCAATATATAGGGGCCTTGCGGAAACAGAGCGAATGGTTCCGCCCATTTCCCTATCGTTGCCGAGTCCTAACTTAACCTTCAGTATTTTATAGGGAGCCGCCTCCTCTGTTTTTTGGATCACCACCGGGCAACTGTCGATACCAATGGTGTACGAGGTAGCCGGCGTACGCTTAGGGTTATACCCCCACAGGCGGTATAGGGGCTGGCCGAGGAGCTTGCCAACCAAATCGTGCAGGGCAATGTCTACTGCCGCTTTAGCGGCGGTATTGCCCGGCTCTATGGCATCGACATAGGTGAGGATATCGTCGGTACAAAACGGATCGTTGAACTGGGAGAGGTTTACCTTGGAGAGAAAGCGCATTACCGACAGGGTGTCTTCGCCAAGGTAGGGCGGCATGGAGGCTTCGCCGTATCCGGTTAGTCCTTGGTAGGCTATTTGGGTAAGAACAACGGGCGTGGTGGTTCGCGAGCTGGCGGCAACGGTAAATACGTGCTTAAGTTCGAGGGTGTATGGCGTAAAGGTTAGCTTCATTACTGGGCTTGCTACAAAGGGGTTATGCTGAGGTTGCGGTACCGGCCTACCGGCCCATAGGCTTGGGTAAACTTTTAGATAAATGTAGGATAAAGCGGGCAATATGCAAGGGGTGGAGGGAATAGGGAGAAGGGAGTAGGGGTAGATGGGGTGAAATTTTGTTTGAGCTGTGAATATTATGATTAGTGGGAGTATTATGAGATGGAAGATTGGGGTGCGATGGTATACGGAAAATTGTAAATTCGAATAAATAGGGAGAAGTGATGTTGGTAGCTATGGTTTACATATAAGTAATGGCCCCTTTTACTAAAAGTGAAAGTACCTGTCAAGCTTACGTTGCACTTTTGCGTAGCTAAGTATCAGTAAGCGGTAGCCCAAATACTAGCTCATAGCAAAACTGCTAAGGCCTTGATGGTTTAGTAAAGCCCCTACAGGGTTCAAAACCCTGTAGGGGCTGGAGGCTGGCGGTTGGTGCTGCTTGTGGGCGGGTATATTGATGGAATGGACGGTATAGCTAGTTATTTTATATGTCCTACTACACATCATGCTAAAGCATCGGGTAAATAGGCTGGGCTTTTTGACATTTGGTTTGACTATATAGCAGCCAGCTGGGGGGGAATGCCAGCGAATGGTTGGGAAAACGGGAAATACCTGAGGGGTGATTATAAATGGTGCAGGGCTTTTTAGGTG
>CAXYUU010000555.1:0-2020 GCA_964292015.1 uncultured Acetobacteroides sp. | reverse complement strand
TCGTGATACTTTTCTCGTGATACTTGTGTCGTGTGTCGTGTGTCGTGTGTCGTGATACCATTAGAGAGACAAGCCCCATCGGCGTAGCGGCTTCATCGGCACTTGGCCACCATAATATCGTCGAGGTTGGTGGTGTACGAGGGCGATAGCCGCTCCTGCTTGAGCTTCCATCCCGTGCTGTAGCCCTGCGCCCCAATCCGTAGGGCGTTACGTCCATAGCGGTTGTTCATCGCGTCGAGCGTCTGCATCAGCGAGCTCTCGCGCTGGATATCCCTACCCGAAAACAGGTTGAGCTGCACGTGCGAGTTGGGAGTAAGGTTCGACACCAGCACCCCCGCCTTTTTATACCAATAGCCCTTTACGTATAGCAATCCAAGAGCCTTTAGCGCCGCACCAATAAGTTCGGGGGTAAAGTTGCTAGGCGTGTCGAGCGTTACGGTGAGGCTGTTGGCGTACTGCGGGTCGCTCTCCCGAAAGGGGTTGGTGGTCACAAACACGGTGACAAAGGTGCAGCGCGATCCCTCGTTACGGAGCTTGGCGGCGCACGAGGCGGCAAAGTTGGCTACCGCCTCGCTAATATCCTTTAGGTCGGTAAGCAGCGAACCAAACGAGCGCGAGGTCATGATACTCTTCTTATCCATACCCGCCAAATTGAGACCAGTACAAGGCACCCCCCTCAGCTCAGCTACCGTTCGTAGTCCCACCACGGTCATTTCCCTACGCACCCAGCTGTCCGACTTCTGGGTTAGGTCGTATGCCGTGTTTACTCCGTAGTAGCGGAGCTTGGTGGCGTAGCGCCGTCCAACGCCCCAGATATCCTCCACCTCGGTAAGCTCCAGCGCCCGCCTCACATACTCTTGGTTTTTAAGATGCAGCACCCCACCGGGCAGCAGGCATTTCTTGACGATACGGTTGGCAATCTTGGCCAAGGTTTTCGTGTGGGCAATGCCCACGCTTACCGGGATGGCGGTATTCCGTACAACGGTGCCCCGCATGGTAGTGGCATGCTCCATCATTCCAATGGCGTCGAATCCCGAAAAATCGAGAAAAGCCTCGTCGATTGAGTACACCTCTAGGTTGGGGGTAAAGTCGCGCAGGGTAACCATCACCCGGTTGCTCATGTCGCCGTATAGGGTGTAGTTGCTCGAAAATACGGCGATGCCGTGTCGCGCAACCAGCTCCTTAATCTCAAATGCGGGCACCCCCATCTTCACGCCCACCTCCTTGGCCTCGTTGGACCGGGCAATAACGCACCCATCGTTGTTGCTCAACACCACCACGGGTCGGCCAACCAACGAGGGGTTAAACGCCCTCTCGCACGAGGCGTAGAAGTTATTACAGTCGACAAGTGCTACCATGCTACCTTCGGTGCTTACGGATGGAGTGGGTGATAATTCCCCATATGATCAGCTCGTTATCCTTGGTTACCGTAATGGGGTCGTACTGCCTGTTGGCAGGGATAAGGTAAACCGCGTTGGGGGTACGCTGTATGGTTTTAACGGTAAACTCCCCATCGATGTAGCACAGGGCAATATCGCCATCAACAGGCGACAGCGAGCGATCGACCACCACCAGATCGTTATTCGAAAGGATGGGCTCCATCGAGTTTCCGTCGATACGGGCGTAAAAAGTTGCGGCCTTATTGCGTATAACGTAGCGGTTAAGGTCTATCGCCTCCTCCAGATAGTCGGCCGCTGGCGATGGGAAGCCGGCCTTAACGCCAGCCACCAGTGGTAGCTCCACCCCATTATCCTCTACCGTAAATAGGGTTACCCCCTGTCGTGCCTGCGCCATAATGCTAATATTTTTAGCAAATATACATCACAAAATAGAATAAACAGCCAGTTTGCTAATAAATACAACATTCATCTAGACAAAATGATTCACTTTCGATTTGAGGGGTCGCTTTCCGTACTCTATACTTAACAGCTCCGCGGTTGTTGCTTTTTTGCGTAGGCTTTTCCACGCATTGCGTGCGGGGGAATTTCAACTTAACCTTAATCGTTTACTAATTTGCCCC
>CAXYUU010000554.1:0-2022 GCA_964292015.1 uncultured Acetobacteroides sp. | reverse complement strand
TCATGTCATGTGTTCGCAGTATCGTGTCATGTGTTCGCAGTATCGTGTCATGTGTTCGCAGTATCATGTCATGTGTTCGCAGTTTTATGTCATGAAGTCGCAGTTTCATGTCAGCTGTTCGCAGTTTCTTATCGTAAAGTCGCAGTTTTATGTCAGCACTTCGCAATGCTACACCATACGTTGCCATAGCCCATCCAACACCCAGCAAATTCCTTTTCTTTACCGACAGTAATGCCCACAAAAAAGCCCCTTCGAACACATCTGCTCAAGGGGCTTCTCTTTATTCTGTAGTTAGGGTTTCAGCCTACCTGCCAATCCCAAATCCTGTTACTAACATCTAAAATCTAATGTCTAGCATCTAGTCGCTAACGTCTAACTTTAATCTCAAACAGCTTCGGCCAGTTCTTTCCCGTAACGTAAATCTTTCCGGTTGCCTTGTGGTAGGCAATTCCGTTTAGCACGTCGGTTCCCTCGGTATAGTCGGCCTTGGGCAGCAGGTTGCTAAAGTTAATCGAGCCAAGTACCTTTCCCGTTTCCGGATCAATACGCACAACCCTATCGGTCATGTACACGTTGGCCCAAATCTCCCCGTCGATGTACTCCAGCTCGTTGAGCTTGTCTACGGCGCCGGTGTTGTCGTACACCTCAATGCGGCTAACCTCGGTAAGCGTTTTGGGGTCAAACCTTCTGATGGCGTTGGTGCCATCGCTCAGCAGGAGTAGGGTGCCATCGGTGGTGAGCCCCCAGCCTTCGCCGGCGTAGGTAAACTCGCCCTGCTTCTCCAGCTTCTTCCTGTCGTAAATAAAGCCGCGCTGCTCCTGCCACGATAGCTGGTAAATTTTGTCGCCCAAAATGGTTACCCCCTCGCCAAATATTTCGTTGGGTAGCGGGGTGCTTTTTACCACCCTGCCGCTGGTCAGGTCTACAATGCGAAGATCCGAAATTCCCTTTTGTCCCGTTCCCTCGTACAGCGTGTTGCCGTCAAACAGCAGCCCCTGGGTGTAGGCGTGGGTATCGTGTGGGTAGGTTTTTACCACGGTGTAGGTGTAGCTAGCTGGTGCGCTTGCCGATTTAACGTTCACCGAAAGGTACCGCTCGGCGGCGATCTTTCCGTTCTTGTACGATTCGATCACAATCCGCTGATGCCCCATCTTTAGGCCGATGGTCGGTATCGATACCAACGCTTGCCCGCCATGTTTAATGGTCTTGTCGTTAAACGTTACCACAATCGAATCGGAGGCCGATGCCTCCTGGGGTAGGGTGTAGGCCAGCTTAATGGCGTCGCCCTCCTTTATTAGGTCGCCATCTTTCAGGCTGGTAACTTCTATTTGAGGCAGCGCCTTAATTTCGCCCGTGCTTGCCGAGCCGGCCTCTTTTTTTGCCTCTCCGCTGCACGACATTAACGAAAGAGCGAGCAGTGCGGCGTATACCATGGGTTGTGGTTTATTGGTCATTTTTAGGAAATAGGGTAAATCGTTTTTTTCTAATCGGATTTGTTTCGTCGGGGAAGAGCAGCTGAAAGGTTTCGCCCCATCCCTGAAATGGGGGAACCGCCCTGTCGTCGATGTAGTAGCTGGCGTCTACCTTTCGGGGGTAGCCCTCCACATCGGTCTCATCGGGGTGATTTTGGTTCACCGCAAAAAACTCTACCTCGTTTTTCCGGCAAAACTCCACCGCTTCATCCAGCAGCTGCCCCTCTCGGCAGGTCCACAAAATGAGCTTGCACCCCTTAGCCTGCATCGCCTTAAGCGTTTCGAAGGCAAACGGAAGCGGTTTTCCAATTTTCGGGTACCGGTTTTCGACAATCGTACCATCAAAATCAACAGCAATCTTGTACATCGATTTCTTTATATAGAGTCGTTTAGGGGCGTAAATGTAGCACGTTTAGCTGTTTTCACCAAAAGTTCTTTTATGGGGTGTTCCCTTTACCACCATGTTGGCTCGATGTCGCGAGGTCGTTATCCGTCCACCTTTCAGCTAAACCTCCAGGCAAGGCTCCATCCACCTGGCTAAGGTTCTCCT
>CAXYUU010000553.1:0-2032 GCA_964292015.1 uncultured Acetobacteroides sp. | reverse complement strand
ACCAGGTTGACTCCAAGGTGTGGCATGGGCGATCCAAGCGCCTTGCGGATATGACCAATTAGCTCGTTGTATACGGTCATCAGCTCATCTTTTTGCTGTGGGTTAACCACATCGAAGGTGATGAGGTTGTCGTCTACAAGCGTAGTCTTGTTGGATAGAAGCGAGAACGGAATTCGGCTTTTAGTTGCCTTGATATTATTGGCAAAGTGAGACCATACCTTTTCTAGGTTTTTAGGGTTAAGGTCCACTTCCTCGACAATAGAGTCTATGGTGTCGTCTGAGTCATCGTGGATGTCGGTGCTATCGACAGGTGTGCTGTTACTTCCGCTGTTTTGGGGTAGCGGAGGAGGTGGCACCTTTCCCGCCATGGCATTTTTAACAGATATGGAGTTCGCCCTTTTTAATGAAGGTAGCGTGGGGCGGGTACTTGCTGGTTTCGCCTGCTCCTGCGCAGGGGAGGTGGTGGGGGCTGTCGTAGTAGCCGAACTTGTGGCTGGCTGTACGGGTATTGATAATGTTGCTGCTGTAGGTTGAGAAGCAAGAGCGGATACAACGCCGCTCATTAATTCTCCTAGGCATCGTTCTCTAATTTTTTTTTTCTTCACCAATGTAGCAAAGGTGAAGCAGCGCAAGCTCTACATGAAGTCGGGGATTACTACTAGCTCGATAGCCTACATCGCATCGGTTGGCCGTTGCTAGTGCTTCGTACAGGTAGAGCACACCACATCGGGTGGCTTGATCCTTGTATCGGTTGGCAATACTGGCGCCAACTTCGAGTAGCTTTGTCGATTGCGGATCCTTACATACGAGTAGGTCGCGGAAATGTACGCTAAGGCCCATCATGAAATGCTGGGCATCAAATCCCTTTGCTAAAATGTCGTCGAATAAGACTAGCGCTTTAACGTGGTCTTTTATTAGGAATGCATCGGTAAGCTGAAAGAAGTAGTCGTAGTCGAGTACGTTCAAGTTTTCGATCACCTTATCGTAGCCTAGATGCTTTCCGCAAAAGGCAACCACCTGGTCGAATATCGATAGAGCATCGCGCATGGCTCCATCAGCCTTGTGTGCAATGATGTTTAACGCCTCTTCTTCGTAGGTAATTCCTTCCTTTTCGGCTATTTGGGCGAGGTGCTTAACGGTATCTTCAATACCCATCCGGTTGAAGTCGTATATTTGACAACGCGACAAAATGGTGGGCAGGATTTTATGCTTTTCGGTGGTGGCAAGAATAAATATCGCATGAGCAGGTGGTTCCTCTAGCGTTTTAAGGAATGCGTTAAACGCACCTGACGAGAGCATGTGAACCTCATCGATGATGTATACCTTGTACTTGCCAATTTGTGGGGGAATGCGCACCTGATCGGTTAGCGTACGAATATCGTCGACCGAGTTGTTTGAGGCGGCATCGAGCTCGTGAATGTTGTACGACCTACCTTCGTTAAATGCCTTGCACGATTCGCACTCGCCACAGGGATCCATGTCGGCAGTGGGGGTGAAGCAGTTAATGGTTTTAGCAAAGATTCGGGCGCAGGTTGTTTTTCCAACACCACGGGGTCCGCAGAATAGGTAGGCGTGTGCAAGCTGTTTTCGCTGTATGGCATTCTTAAGGGTTGATGTAATAGACCCTTGACCAACAACGGTATCGAAGCTTGCCGGACGGTATTTACGTGCTGATACTATAAATTCTCCCATTCTATTGTCCCAATTCTTTGTTCTTCGACAAAGGTAAGAACCCTTACCACATTTCAAAAATATAGGGTGAGATAAAATCCCACCCTATGCTATTTTAGACTAATCGGTCTTTAGTAAGAAGTTAAGCTAGTTGTTTAGCACTTCGATGTAGGCTACATAGTTGTGCTCCTTTGTAACACGGGCATCGGCAAGGGTGATATATGCATCCTGCTTTACGTTGCCATTGGCAACAATTTTTACACTTCCCTTTTGGTTAAGCGGTTTAATCTTGTCCACATCGCAGATGGCACTAACAACACCGTCTCCTTGCTCCAGCTCTTTAGGGAACCACTTACTTACC
>CAXYUU010000552.1:0-2048 GCA_964292015.1 uncultured Acetobacteroides sp. | reverse complement strand
ATATGAAGTCAGAGAAGTTGAAGAGTTAGACTACACCTATTTAAAACTTGATAAGGCGCAATTTATTAGCCTAGGTGTAGTTTTAGAAAATCTCAGGAGGAAAGAGGCAAGGTAGTGCGATGCGGGAGTCCCGAAGGGGCGAAATCTGAATAACCCCGGGATTTATCCCGGGGAATCAATGAGCCGCCGCCGAACTGCCGCAACAGTAGTTCTACAAAAATGGAATAATGCTCTATGCGGGAGAATGCAGGAGCTAAGCGGAAGAAGTTTGAAGTCAAAGAAGTTAGAAGGTATAGAAGTCAAGTTGACGAATTACCCCCAACTCCAAGCCCCGAAGGGGCGATGTCTCCTAGCCGAGGGTGCAGCCCTCGGAATTAGGGATTTGGAATTCGGAGAAGTTAGACGAATGTATGAAGTTAAAGAAGTCAAAGAATGGGGAGGTAAACGAAGTTATTTCAGAAGTTAAACTAAACAGAACGAAACAATCTCACGTCTCACATCTCACGTCTCATATCTAAAAAAACAATGAAAATAGATTTCGAAAAACAGGGCGGGTTGGTTCCTGCCATCGTACAGGATGCAGCAACAGGCAAGGTGCTTATGTTGGGCTATATGAACCAGGAGGCCTACCAAAAAACGGTAGAGCTAAAGCTGGTGACCTTCTTTAGCCGTAGCAAGGGTAGGCTATGGACCAAGGGCGAGGAGAGCGGCAACGTTCTTAAGCTGGTCGATATTTCGGTCGATTGCGACAGCGATGCGCTGCTGGTAAAGGTTCAGCCCATGGGGCCAACCTGCCATACCGGATCCGATACCTGCTGGAACGAGGCCAATAGCCCCCGCAATCTCGACTTCCTTTACCAGCTCGAGGCGGTCGTTAACCAGCGCAAGCGCGATATGGACGTGGAGGCATCGTACACCGCATCGCTATTTAAGAAGGGCATCAACAAGATTGCGCAAAAGGTAGGCGAGGAGGCTGTTGAGCTGGTGATTGAGGCAAAGGACGACAACCGCGAGCTATTCCTTAACGAGGCCGCTGACCTGATGTTTCACACCACCGTGCTGCTGGCCGCTAAAGGCTTTACGTGGGATGAGGTGCTGGATATTCTCAAGGAGAGGCACAAGTAGGCCGCTAAAGCTTGACATCCCCTGTTCCTATTCATACATTTACGGAGATTATTCGACACGGTGTAAAGATGTAAGTTATGGAGACAAGTGTATTTTCGGGAAAAGTGGTGGTGGTTACCGGTGCCGCTCATGGTATCGGCAGGTCGATTGCTCTTAAGTTCGTGAGCTTAGGGGCAATTGTGGTTATTGCCGATATTAACGTCGAAAAGGGCGAGGCTTTTGAGAAGAGTATAACCGAATGTGGAGGTAACGCGCTGTTTGTACCCACCGACGTTAGCGATCCTCAATCGGTCGAAGCCCTTTTCGAGATTGTGAATAGCTACCATCGGCAAATCGATGTGCTGGTTAACAATGCCGGAATTAGCGAGTGGAAGTCGCCATTTGAGCTGAGCCTCGAAAACTGGGATCGGATCATCAACACCAACCTGCGGGGAGTATTTCTCTGCTCGCGCGAAGCCGCGCTACGAATGCCCGAAGGAAGTGCCATTGTAAACATCGCATCTACCAGAGCCATCATGTCGGAGCCCAACTCCGAAGCCTACGCCGCATCCAAGGGCGGGATCGTGGCTCTTACCCACGCCATGGCGGCATCGCTGGCCGAAAAGCGGATTCAGGTTAACTGCATTAGTCCGGGATGGATTGAGGTAGACGACTACACCTCGCTACGCGCGGTTGACCATACCCAGCACTTCTCCAAGCGCGTGGGTAACCCCGACGACGTGGCGCGTGCCTGCGTATTCCTTGCCGATCCGGCCAACAACTTTATTTCGGGCGAAAATCTGGTGATCGACGGTGGTATGACTCGGAAGATGAGGTACGAGGAGTAGCGCAAATCGTTATATTACCTAGGTCGGAGGCTTATTGGGGAGCTTTTTTATATTTCAGTGAGCACGTAATAGGTAAGAATAGCAGTGTTTTTAGTG
>CAXYUU010000551.1:0-2048 GCA_964292015.1 uncultured Acetobacteroides sp. | reverse complement strand
TAGTTGTTTGTCGGCAGGGGTAAGTTTACAAGCGGATTTTAAACTATCGAATTACGATAGTGAGGTTAAGGGGTACAGTAGTAAGATTGGGTGGGATTGGCTTTTAGTTTCTGCGCTTATTTATCAAGAGTCGAAATTTATGCCACATGTAGAATCGGGTAAAGGAGCTAAAGGTCTTATGCAGGTAATGCCCGCAACTGCAAAACTTTTTGGTTTTCATGCATCGCATTCGTCAAATACTAATATATATATCGGAACTAGGCTTCTCGCTAAACTCTCGCGTGTATTTTCGAATTATCCTATAGCTGTTGAAGAACGTAATAAGTTTGTGTTAGCAGCCTATAATGGAGGCTTTACACATGTGCTAAATGCAATGAATCTAACATTTCGAAACGGAAGAAATCCCTACTCTTGGGATGAAGTATCTATGTTTTTAAGAGTAAAACGAAATTCGAATAATTTCAAGATGAGAAAGGTTACAGCTTATAATGTTTCTAACAATAATGAAACTACTCGTTTTGTGTTTGAAGTTTTAGAACGCTACAATAACTATAAAGCACTTACTCTTAACTAGGTTGTTACTTTTACCAGTAACTCTTTAAGTTCTGAAAGGATCATAGCCGTTGCACCCCAAATCTTTTCGTTTTCAATTGTAAATGCCGGAGCCACTATGGGTTCTTTTGGCGTATATACTTCGGTTTCTTTAAGAGGTGTTGACAATAAATCTGTAAGGCGAATGCTTATTAAGTATTCAACCTCATGAGAGGATGGGGTGAATGTTGGAGTGGTTTTGGCAACAGCTATGAAAGGCTTTACTATAAAGTCGCTTATTGGTATAAATAAGGTCGTTAGCTTATTTACTATATGTACATTGTCTAGATCTATTCCAATCTCTTCATTTGCCTCCCTTAAGGCTGTCGTCCGCAGATCTCCATCTTTCACTTCGAACTTACCTCCTGGGAAGGCGATTTGTCCACTGTGATGTCCTTCGTACTTAGGTCTTTTAATAAGGCAAAAATATATTTCGGACTCCTTTTCGTAAAAAAGGATGAGTATTGCACTCTTTCTTGTCTTTTCGGTTGGTTTGGTGTTAAGATACAGCTCTAACCTAAATTTAGGGAAGGCAAGTCGATGGGCTACCTCACCTGCTAAATCATATGGTTGGTATTTTGTTAGTATGCTTTCTAGTTCGTTGAGCCTCATTTTATTCGTATCTAATAATTTCAGATGGTGATATGCGGTTGATTATAACCAGTGGTATGAGCATAAACATTGCCAGAAGTAAAAATGTTGCTAGGTTAAGAAGCAGAATACTTGGTATGTCAATACTTATAGGTACACTTGATAGGTAGTAGGTTGACTCTTCCAACTTTAGTACGCCGGTGTATTTTTGAATGAGGCTGAGCGATAGTCCTACTACATTACCCCACAATAGACCTTTTAAAACTATCGATGATGAGAGGTAGATGAATACTCTTCGTAATGACTTAGGGCTCATTCCAAGCGCTTTTAAAACCCCTATCATACGTATTCTGTCGAGTAGAAGAATGAGTATGCCTGTAATCATATTGATTCCGGCTACAAAAATCATTAAGGTTAGTACCACTAGGGCATTCATGTCTTGAAGGCTAAGCCAGTCGAAAATATTGGCCATGCTTTCTTTTATATTCTCGATTCGGAGTCTCGATCCATCTTTAAGCATTCTGTACCCTGCTATGTCTATTACCTGCTGCGAGGTGGTACTCAACTTGTCAAAATTGTCGAGGAGAACTTCGAAGCCTGCATACTGCGTGCTGTCCCAGTTGTTCAGCTTTTGAGTGTGTCGTAAGTCGCTGACGACATACTTACTGTCGAATTTTTGGAAATTTGAATCGTAAATACCCACAACCTCAAATGGGCGCATACGTATTGGGTTTTGAACGAAGTACGTTTTAATTTTATCGCCTAACTTTAACTTTAACTTCGACGCGTTAATTCGTGAAATTAGCACCTCGTTTGATGTGCTGCTGCAGCTGTAGTTAGGGAGTCGTCCTTCAACAAGGGTTGAT
>CAXYUU010000550.1:0-2094 GCA_964292015.1 uncultured Acetobacteroides sp. | reverse complement strand
GCTAACTTCTTGCTGGTTAGGTTTAAGTATATGGCAGATGTTTTTCAATTTTTGATGGATTGTGGTATAGTTACCCGCGATAGGTCGAAGGAAAAGTGGTGCGATGGGTGCATTCGAATTACCGTTGGCACGCCCGAGGAGAATGAAATTTTAGTTGGCGCTCTTAACCAATACATTTTGTAGCCATGGCCGAAAAGAGAAAAGTACTATTTATCGACAGAGATGGAACGCTAATTCTTGAGCCAGCGGATTATCAGGTTGATCGTATCAGCAAGTTGCAGTTTTACCCCGATGCCATTTCGATGATGGCGCGTATTGCCAAGGAGTTGGACTACATGCTGGTTATGGTTACCAACCAGGATGGGTTGGGCACCGATGCGTACCCTCAACGGATGTTTGACGAGGTGCAGCAGCTCATGCTTGGAATATTCAACTCGGTTGGTGTAGAGTTCGATGCATTCCACATCGACAAGACCTTTCCTAACGAAAATTCGCCCAATAGAAAGCCTGGAATTGGCATGCTGACGTCATATTTGAATGGCGAGTACGATATGGAGCATTCGTTTGTGATTGGCGATCGGATTACAGATGTAGAAATGGCCAAGAATCTGGGATGCCAGTCTATCTGGATAAACGATGGATCGAACCTCGGATTAGAAGAGCTCAGCGGTAGGGTTGATGCCCTTAAGGGAAGCATTGCTCTAGAGACGCTTTCGTGGGAGAAGATTTACGAGTTCTTGCGATTTGGACAGCGTAAGGCTACCGTTAAACGTACTACCAGCGAGACTGCTATCGACCTCGAACTAAACCTCGATGGGAATGGTAAAGCCTCGGTTGAAACGGGCATCGGCTTTCTTAATCACATGCTTGAACTCTTTACCAAGCACTCGGGAATCGATTTGAAGTTGACCGTTAATGGCGACCTACATGTCGATGAACACCATTCGGTTGAAGATGCCGCAATCGTTCTTGGCGAGGCTTTTTCTAAAGCGCTCGGCACTAAGTTGGGAATCGACCGTTACGCATTTTGCCTGCCTATGGATGAGTCGAGTGCCACAATTTTGCTCGATTTTGGAGGTCGAACACATTTGGAGTGGAATGTAAACTTTAAACGTGAGCGAATAGGCGATTTACCAACGGAGCTAATACAACACTTCTTTAAGTCGTTTGCCGAAGGTGCTCGCTGCAACCTGCATATTACCGCACAGGGCGAAAACGAGCACCATATTGCCGAGGGCATCTTCAAAGGGTTGGCAAAGGCCGTTAAAAGCGCCATACGCCGCGATATTTCTAGGGTTAACAACGAGATACCATCAACGAAAGGGATTTTATAATGGCCGATTTGGTAATTGTCGATTACGGGGCTGGCAACGTGAAATCGGTGGAGTTTGCGCTTAACCGGTTGGGCGTTAAGCCAACGCTTAGCGCCGATGCCGAGGTTATCAGCAGGGCTAATCGGGTGATTTTCCCCGGTGTTGGGCATGCCGAGTTTGCAATGAATGCGCTTCGGAATAGTGGGTTAGACACGGTTATTAAAGGTTTGAGTGTACCTGTTTTAGGAATCTGTCTCGGTATGCAACTTATGTGTACCCACACCGACGAGGGGGATGTTGATGGGCTGGCCATTTTTGATACACCTGTAAACAAGTTTCCTGCCGAAGGTAAAATCCCTCACATGGGATGGAATAGCATCAAAACAAATGGAAGTGCACTCTTTGAGAGCATCCCCTACGACTCGTACTTCTACTTTGTACATAGCTACTTTGCCCAGTACAGCTCAGCTACTTCATCGGTATGCAGCTATATTCTTCCCTTTAGCGCATCGCTCGAAAGGGGTAACTTCTTTGGATGCCAGTTTCACCCCGAAAAAAGTGGCGGAATGGGCGAGCGTTTGCTAGGTAACTTCCTAAAAATGTAAACAAATGAGGATAATTCCTGCTATAGATATCATTAACGGGCAGTGCGTACGGCTCACCAAAGGGGCATACGACACCAAGAAGGTTTACTCCGAGAGTCCGGTCGACGTGGCAAAGATGTTTGCCGATAAAGGTTTTCAGTATCTACATCTGGTAGATTTAGATGGGGCTAAATCGG
>CAXYUU010000549.1:0-2097 GCA_964292015.1 uncultured Acetobacteroides sp. | reverse complement strand
TATCCATTTCGGCAAACTACGAAATAAAAAGGCAAAAAATTAGACGAAAAATATTACAGAATAGTATATCCCGACAAGAATGAAGAGCGCAGCAACAACTCGACGGAACCATAGCTCAAAAGCCTTAATACGGTTATACGTTTTACCCACATTGCCAACGGCAAAAGCCAACAACCAGGCAAAGAGAATAACCGGCAACCCTGTAGCGAAGGCAAAAACTATTGGAAGGTACAATCCGCTAGCACTAGTAACCGTCATAGGAATGAGCATCGCAAAGTAGAGTACACCACTATACGGACAAAAAGCAAGCGCAAACACCATACCCAACAATAGCGTACTCCAGTAGCTCTGCTTACTTTTCTCCCCAATTTTATCGGCTAAACCTGATAAGCCAGGAAGATTAAGCTTAATTACACCGAGCATAAATAGCCCAATTAGAATTAGCAATGGCCCCAGCAGCTTCTCGCCCCAACCTTGAAACAGCATGGTTACGCTAAACTGATTAGCTCCAAAAAAAAGAATAACAGCTAGCACGGTGTAGCTAACGGCACGCCCCAATGTGTAAACTAATCCACTAATAAATACCCTGTTTCTATTTTCAATATCGCGACTAATAAAACCAATTGCCGAAATATTTGTAGCGAGTGGGCAAGGACTGATGGCGGTCATCAGTCCTAGTATAATTGCCGTTACAAACGAATACTGCGTATTTTCAAGGATACCTTGTAGTAGTTCCATAAACAGAGCTTATTTAGACGACAACATTTTGTTGATTGTCGACCCTATCTCCTCCTTCAACTTTTCCGGACTATTTTTTGCGTACATAAATCCCTTCGATGTAAGGTCTACTCGCTTGCTACCACTTATAACTAGCAAACTTTGACCTGACGCCTTACATTTTTCGGCAATAGCCTTGCTGCTATCCTCATCGAGGTTAATGCTGGTAAAGGTTACCTGTCCTTTTTTCACCAACTCGGGATAAAGTTCACCAATACTCTTGCTCGACTCGGCTTCGACCGCTTGGCAAGTAACACACCTGCGAGTAAAGTGGAAGTAGTACACCTCAACCTTAGGTGCAACCTTAACTTTTGCATTCGTTTTAGCGCTTTTAGCATCTGCCGAAAACCCACCAATCGAAAACATGAGCGCAAAGCTCAACAGTAAAATCTGTTTCATATTCCTATTTCTTTTTAATGATTAATACTTTGCCAATACCTGCTTAACCTCGTCTTTCGATGGAACTCGCCCCTTAATTTCCACAATTCCATCAACAACAAGTGCCGGGGTAGTCATTACTCCGAACTTCATAATTTCTACATTGTCTTCTACCTTTGTGATGGTGGCTGTAATGCCGGCCTCCTCAACTGCTTCGCGAACGACCTTCTCCAATGTCTTGCACTTGGTACAACCTGTACCTAATACTTTAATGTCCATATCCGATCTTTTTTATTTCGGGAATACCCGAACTGTTTGTTTAAATTTTTTTCGTTACCGCTTAAAGAAATCACCCAAGAGCAGCTTAGCCTCTTCCCAGTTCTGCCTATTAATACAGTACTTAATGTAAGGTGGATTTATCTCGCCTTGTATTAAGCCCGCTTTCTTAAGCTCCTTTAGATGCTCTGATAGCGTAGAACGAGCAATAGGAAGATTTTCCGCCATATCGCCGCTATAGCAACATTTATCTAAGTTGTTGGCAAGATAGTCGAGAATAAAAACCCGTACAGGATGCGATAATGCCTTACCGTACCGTGCCAACTTCTCCTGCTTTTCTGTATAGTACTTCTCCTTTGTATCCATCTTGCATTTCGTCTAATCACGAAACGAAAGTACGGGAATAATTATCAATACCTAGCTAAATGCATAATAAAACCGCCAGATCTATTTCTGACGGTTTATATTTGAAGATTTTCAGGTCTATTCTACCTTAACTACAGTCCCCCATTTGGGAGATACCTTAAGAATTAAGCTGCCTCGTTTCAAAGAGTAGCTTTTACCATTGAGTAGATCCTTAAGCGTTTTCCCTTTATAAGCAGAAAGATCAACAACCTGCTCCTTGCTAGAATTATTCAGGGCAACGACTACTTTACGACCCTTATA
>CAXYUU010000548.1:0-2135 GCA_964292015.1 uncultured Acetobacteroides sp. | reverse complement strand
TTCAGCAGGTAAACGTTGATATACTACCAAAAGGCTCGCCGCACATACAAATGTGGGCGAGCCTATCAAAAGTTAAGCAAGAGATATTTAACTCCTTAAAATAAGAAAACCCAATACCCCTTTACTTCTTTTTGCCAAATACGCGACAATGTTTTCTGTCGATGAGGTAAGTCTTTCCATTCAATTTTACAAACAGGTAATTATTGGCAATCAAGTCGTTATTTGTCCAACTGTCCGAATCGCTATAGTTAGAGTCCACGCAACTAAAAGAACCATCCGCTTTGAATTCCAAGTACGTGTAGGTAGTATCGCTATAGCTGGGTACATCCACCGAAACAGACTTTGCATATGATCGGTACTTGCCTGCAATGAAGCGAGCATCGCCCTCAATTTTCTCGTATACCTGTTCGGCATAAAATGATGAATCGGCAATGCTATAGCAGAGCATTGCATTTATCTTGTTTTCGATATTTGCAACATGCCTAGTCCCCATTCGGCTAACGGTATAGTACTCATAGGTAAAGGTATAGGTAGTATCGTTCGATTTGCTAACTGTTCCCTTCCATATAAACTGCTCATTTTGCTTGTTAGTAAGCGTTCGCAGGTAGCTACTTCCGTCTATTTTAATTTCAACGGAGAAGGGGTCGCCCTTTTGGCAGTAAACGCCCGACTCGAACTCACGCCCTTCGAGCACGGTAACGTAGCCATCGGGCTTAGCCGTGGCAAATACAGAAGAAGACTTGTTGCCGCTATTGTCGATGGTGTACACCTCGAAGGAGTACTCCATTCCATTGGTTAAGCCATCAACAGCTGCACTTGTCCGCTCTTTCGTAACCTCTATGGTTTTTCCATTCCCAACTATAACCGTTTTGCAGAAATCGGCATCGGAAGGATTGCCCCACTCGAGCAACACCTTTTGGTTTTGTGCGGTAGCCTTTAACGCAGAAACAACCTGAGGTGCTGTTGTGTCTGGAACAACCTTTGTTTCATCGTTATCCTTTTCGCAGGCAGCCACGAGCAATGCCAACCCTGCCAAAACGATTAGCGTCCTTAAATTCAATTTCATAGTGTATTGGTTTTGTATTATTCAGAATCAAAATACTAATCCACCTTCTCTATTTTGCGAAGGTAGTGATCATCGGACACATAGAGGTTGCCCTGCCTATCGGCGGCAATTGCCCATATTTTTTTAAACCTCGCCTTTGAAATACCTCCATCAACTATTGCTGCATTGCTATCGCTCCCGGCAAAAACTCTTGACTCTCCGGTAGGGCTAACCACATCAATATGGGTAAAATGTTTTGAGTAAATATTATCCTGACCATCAATAGCAAGGTTAGGATACAAAGCAAATGTTGACTGCGAAAGGATAGAGACAACACCGGAGGGAGTTATCTTAAGAATTCTAGTAAAACTATGAGGGTAGGTAGATGAAGCAACAAAAAGATTATCCTTGGTGTCAATAACCATAGACATGGGTTCACCGATGGACGCCTTGTAGCCCTGCCCCTCAACAAGCTCATCCTTTCCCGAACCGGCAAAAGTGCTCACCCAGTCATCGTTGCCATATTTTCGAATGCGCCTATTATCCCTATCGGTAATGAAATATTCCCCCTTGCTGCTTTGGGCAATGCAGCTAGGCACATTATACTTCACAAAGCCACCAACACCATCCTCATACCCGCTCTTACCAATTTCACCCGAAAAGGTTAAAACATTGCTGCCATCGGCCTTCACTCGTCGGATGCAATTATTCCATCCATCAGTAACAATATAGTCACCACGTTTATCCACAATAATACAATGGGAACCGTATAATAAAGCAGTAGCACCACTACCATCCTTACAGCCAGCCACACCCTTTTGTCCGGCAACTGTGGTAACCTTGCCATCTTGACTTATTCTTAGAACACGCCAATCCGAGAGCACAACCAAGTTATTGCCAGCATCCACAGCAATTGCATCAATTGTTTCGTAATTAATAAAACCAGGTTGGTTACTAATCGCATTTGGATGTATCGGTAATGTCATTATTGTGTAAACCACGTAGGGTTCATGCACGTAATTGAACTTGCCACCGCTGGCGCTCTCGCTCCCCAGCTTCACGGTAACCTCTCCAGCTCCCGCCTTCTTGG
>CAXYUU010000547.1:0-2136 GCA_964292015.1 uncultured Acetobacteroides sp. | reverse complement strand
AGTTAAGGATTTCGATATCGACCACACAACGACTTTATTTGAAAAGATGGAGCATCTCTCACTCGTAGAAGCGAAAATCAAAACTATTCTGCAGCAGATCAAAATTCAGCTAGATTTCGATTTTAGAAAGGATACGTACAGGTACTGCAACCTTATCGGCTTGTTGGGTTATACCCAAAATATGCGGGTCGAAGGTCTTTCGCAGAGCAACTTGCTTATGCTGACGCAGCGCTTTTGCAGCAATATAACTCCCGAAATTGAGACCGAGTTTGTTGATGCCGGGATGAACCCCATGCTGATAAATGATGCAAACCAGGTGGGCAACGAGTTTTTAGCGCTAGTTGTCGAGCAAGGAGCCATTGGAAGAACCCTAGGATACCTCAATAGCGAGATGGGCAAGCTGCTCGCGGATATTTACGAAGAGGTAATTTCGATTAGCAGCATTCTCGAAACGTTGCTGCCCGACGCCCCCGAGCTCGATACCATTTCGTACCCCCGAGCCCTCGCTGAGGTTGGATACGTCGAGCGTCCTAAGCAGGAGCGCTCGCCCTCCACTACCACCCGTAGAAAACGACGCAGAAGGTAACCGATGTATTGTTTAATATAATATAAGCAAATCATGAGCACACGTAAGTACAAAGGAACTGCCTTGCAGATGCTTCTTGCGCTAAGGCTAATTCTCGAAAACGCAATTTTAGTGGCCGATAAAATAAAGGCCGTACGCCCTAAGTGGGATGATGCCTACTTTAAGCGGTTGATCGCCAACATTAACACCATTCTGCAAAGCGATTTTGGGTACGATGTTTCTGCCGAAATGAAGGAGAAAACAGAGGTCGTAAACACCAAGGAGGCCGCGGCCAAAATGCTGCTTCAGCAGACAAAGATGCAAATCGAGCTCGACTTCCGTAAGGATCCCGAAAAGTGTAGGCGCTACCTCAAGTCGTTGGGGCTAACCATTTCGAGCCGTATTGGATCTGCCACGCAGGATGATGTGATTAAAATGCTGATCGCCTTCCGGAACAACATTACCCCAGCCATCGAAAAGGAGCTTACCGATGCCGGTATGAATCCCAAAACGCTTGCCGATCTCAAGCTGCTGGCCGACGAGCTTTACTCCGTAAACTCCGAGCAGGAGGTGGTAAAGTCGAATAGTAAGACTGCGGTAGCCTCGCTAAACGACCGGCTCGACGAGCTGTACGACGAGGTGATTACCATTGCCAAAATGGCCGCGTCGATGCTTGCCGACGAGCTCGATGCCGAAAAATTCTCGTACCTCCGCGCCATCAAGCAGATGGGGTATAAGGAGCGCGAAAAGAAAACCCCGCCGCCAGGGCCTAAAAAGTAGAATCATTTTTAATTGATATAAGCAATATGAGAAAGGGCAGCAAGTCGCGACGACAGGGCTGCCCTTTTAATGTTGATAGGGGTGAGCGGTGGCATTTTGGGTTTGCTACACATCTTTTTACGGTCGTATAGCGGCCGTATTGGGGCGAGTGCCCATACCTACACCAGCTGCTGGCGTTACAGCGGCTGTTCTTCCGGCACTGCGGCGGTTTTTTTTTCCTCGCTGCCGCCTGCTCGGCGGTCTAAAGTGGCAGTGCAGCGGTCTACACCGATTTTGCACGGGTCTAAAGCTCCAATGCATGGGTCTAAAGAGGAAATGCAGCGGTCTAAGGTAACTTTGCATGGGTCTACACCAATTTTGCAGCGGTCTAAGGCGATTTTGCAGCGGTCTAAAGTGGCAGTGCAGCGGTCTACACCAATTTTGCACGGGTCTACGGTGGCAATGCAGCGGTCTATGGCAAAAATGCCGCATCGGCCAACGGCCCATCACCATGCAAAAAAGGCTCAACCGTTTCCGATTGAGCCTTTGGGGTATGCCGTAGCAGGTTCTACCTGTTCTTATTCTTGGGTTGACCCCTAAATCGGGTGCTTTCGTTCTTGCTGCGGAACGAATCCTTGCTCTTAAACCCGGGCGACTTGGGCGCTCCCGTGCCCCGGCTTTCCGAAGGTCGCCCCCCGTTTTTATACCAGAAGAAGGCGTCGCGCTGGCGCAGCTTATCCTCGCGCGAGGTGGCGGTGAAAATTTTCTTCAGCGAGTACGGGTCGATGCCTGCGTAGTAGATGGTCGGCGGC
>CAXYUU010000546.1:0-2138 GCA_964292015.1 uncultured Acetobacteroides sp. | reverse complement strand
CGACTACCTTTTTATTGGTACGGGATTTAAAGAAGGACTGGTGGGTGCAGTCGTGAAAGATGATGAAGAGTCGCAACTGAAATCCGCTGGCCACAAATGCAAGTCCTAGGGTAACAATATAGGGGTAGCTGTTGGTTAGGGTGAGGTACATCACCCAGTTCAGGATGAGGTAGGGGATGAGCGTGCTTACAATTTGCCATACCGACTTGCGGATGTCCGAAACGGCATACTTCTTGAGCAATGCTGCGTATTCTTGCCTGTTCATGTGGTGTTTGTTCTTTTGTTAGTGCAATTCCCCAAGTAGTAGGGTTGAATAGGGGCTTTTTGCAATGGCAATCTACGCAATTAATAATAGCCGAAATAAGAACTACGTTACTACATGTCAGTATGATACGGAATGATTGCCGACTTTTTCAGGAAAAAAACGCGGGGAATTAGGGAATAGGGAGTAGGGAATAGGGAATAGGGAGAAGAAGATGCTTTCGAGAAGTTATACGGAAATAGACGGAAGAATGTAGACAAAGTTATTTCAGAAGTTAAACGAAGTTATAGGAAGAATATTGAAGTCAAAGAAGTTAGACGGAAGGGGCATTGGGAGAAGTTAAAGAAGATTGAAGTTAAAGAAGTTATTGCAGAAGGTAAACGAAGGTATTTCAGAAGTTAGACGGAAATAGACGGAGGTTATACGGGAGTTAGACGGAAGGGGTTTGAAGTCAAAGGATTAGCACACAACCTCTCCAAGCCCCGTAGGGGCGATGTATACCAGCCGAGGGTGCAGCCCTCGGATTTCGGATTTCGGGATTCGGGTTTTGGGATTTGGAGAAGATAGATGGAAGGGGAGTTCAAGAAGTCCGAGAATATTGAAGTCAGAGAAGTCAAAGAATTTTCACCTACCCAAACCCCGAAGGGGTGGAATTTGAATAACCCCTGGATTTATCCAGGGGCCTTAAGTAACGCATTATCTTTGCCGCATCCGCCGTACTCGATAGAGGCAGTAACGCCCTATGCGGCAGTAGATAGAAACTATTTCGAAAATCAAATAAATTAGACGGAAGGGAGAATAGGGAGTGGGGGGTGACGGAGTGATCCATCTCAACTCTTGACCTAACAGCTACTGGGTAAACGGTAATCCATTAAGATAACAGCAGGGTGGGTGGTTAAGCCTTACTTGCCACTCTGCTCTATACGGCTAACCTCTTTGTTAAACAGCTCCAATGCGTTAGCGGGGATGTCGATGTTCTGGCTGTACTCAAATCCGTGGAAGGTGCCGTATATCGTGGTGTTCATCTCCTTGGTTAGCCCGTAGCTGATTTTTAATCCCGACTTGGTAATCGAGTAGTAAAGGATGGGGTTGTAGTCGGTGAACGCCTTGTCCTCGCCCCACGTTTCGTTAAACGCCCAATAGCCGGCGTACTCCAGCACCCCATCACCATTTAAGTCGGTAGGCTTAGCGATAAAGGTGGGCAGCTTATCTGTTTTAACCACCTTTCCCTTGGTAATGCTCATCCTCAGCAGGTAGTTTTTATTTGGACGGTCGGTTACCTCCACCAGCAGCTCGTAGCTGGTGTCGTCAGTCTTAAGCAGTATAGGATAGAGCTCGTTGTCGCATTCGTACTCGTTTAAGCTGTCGGAGTATACCACCGTACTATTTTGCACCAGCCGTATATATCCAAAGTTGGTATAGGTTGGGTACACCTTCTTCATGCCCAGCTCCACCTTAAAGTTGTCGCTAAGGTCTACTGTTTTTTGAATTACGACCTCCGATGTGTCGCTACCATCAACGGGTGACATACCATTTGGGCTATCTTTCCTGTCATTACCAAACGCTGTTGTAAACGAAAATCCCAATGCCAGTATTAAAAAGCAACGCCTCATGCCGATAATTATAATTATTCTCCAGTTAACGATCTCCGAATATTTTCTTAAATCGTCAGATTCAAAATAGTAAACGCCTCTGCTGCTAGAGGCGTATGGGGGCGCAAAGTACTATTTTTCTCCAAATACTGTTAGGGATGATGTTGTTTGGCAGGTCGAATTACAAATCGGGTAGGTGTTATAGGTGCCTGTACGACTTAACCGCTACCCCAACCTGTAGCATCAGCAGCTGTGTACTAAACGGTTTGCTATCAATTTTGACC
>CAXYUU010000545.1:0-2142 GCA_964292015.1 uncultured Acetobacteroides sp. | reverse complement strand
AATACTAGAGGACGAATAATCCAAACCACCCCGCCCTACGGGCAACTCCCCTTTCAGACGGGAGGAATAGCTCCGAATAAGCTTCGTGACTAGATGAAAAATGATACATCTTTTAAAAAAACATTAAGAGCAAGTCAAAAAACTTAATCAGGGCACTTGCCCCCGTTTTAAGCGGTAAGTGCCCGCAGGGCAAGTTGGTTTTCTTTACAAACAAGCCACTAGAATCAATCTTGTTCACACTCTATTTTTAAACGCAAAATCTCTAGGTTACTAGTGCTTTGCTCTTTTATCCCTCGCAGCCGCAGGCTGCACTCTGTGTCCTATAGTAGTAAATTAAGTAAACCTATAACCCTTAAACCACCACCATCTATAATCTCTGTGTCTCTGTGTTTTTACCTTCTGATTTTTTAGGTTTAAACGCGCTATTTACTATTTCCCCCAACAAAATCGTCCACCAACCCTCTTACCTGCTCTAAATTCACCGTTTCCATAAGCTTGGCCCTTAACAGGGCAGCATTAGGCAGCTGGTTTACGTAAATCTTAAAGAAGCGACGCAAAATGGCAAAGTTTTTTCCCGCTCCCCACGTTTGCTCGTAAAGCGTGGCATGCTTCAACAGCAGATCAATACGCTCCTGTATCGAAACCTCCTGCCCACGAGGGGCAAAGAGCCACGGGTTATGAAAAATCCCCCGTCCAAACATGGCACCATCGGCTCCAGTGCTCTCTACTAGCTGGTGCGCCAGCTCAGCGGTAAATAGATCTCCATTACCCAGCAGCACAATATCAGGAGCCATGCGGTTACGCAGGTCAACTGCAACTCTCATCTGCTGGTAGTCGGCTGGCCCATCCGACATGTCGTTCTGCGTACGACAGTGAAGCGTCACCGCTGCCGGATTGCACGAAAAAACATGCTCCAACCACACCTCAGTAGCATGTGTCTTGATCCCCGTTCGAGTCTTTACGCTTACCGGAAGATGGGTACTCTCCTTAGTCGCTAGTATAATTTCCTTTGCCAAATCGGGAGTGGCAATTAGTGCAGAGCAGCCCCCTTGCCGAACAATCTTTTTTGCAGGACAACCCATGTTGATGTCTATCCCATCAAAGTCGTACTCGTTGGATATCCACTGTACCGCCTGACGAAACCGTTCGGGGCAAGCACCCCACACCTGAGCGACCAGCTTTACCCCCTTCTCCTTTAGCAATGCCCTCTCCGAAGGATTCACCAGCAACCGATGCGCCACCTTATCGCGCCCTACCGGATGGCAAAGCCCATCGGTGGAGCAAAACTCGGTAAAGAGCACCTGTAGCTGCTGCGGTTCACTCACCGAGAGCACCACCTCGCGAAATACGGTATCGGTAACATCCTCCATTGGAGCCAGCGCAAATATGGGGTGGGGCAGCGATGCCCAAAAGTTATGTGACATGAATTTTGTTTTTCCTTAAATAGTATGGGGTTCCCAAAACAGGGAAGCATTAGCATGGATCGACAACCTACCAGCTGCCCCTATGCAGCAATGGACACCTGTACGATAACAGGTAGCTACCGAAAACGATTCCTGAGCAATTCGAGTTGGAGGTTTAGCTAATGGCAAGTAGCACGCCCCTTATAAAAACAATAAGGACAGATCTTGAAAAAAGTAGCCTGCAAAGCACAACCATCTTGCTCTACAGGTAAGTATTAAAGACTCGCTACTCCATCATCGTAATCTCGCCCGAATACCTACGCCACCGCTTGCCCTTAAAAACAATTCCCTTGGCTAAGGTAGGGTCGTCAAGCGCTCCCTTACATTCTATACTGCAGCATCCACGGTTTGCCTCGGCACAGGAAGCGCACTGAATAAAGAGAAGATGACACTGGTTATTGGCACAGTTTACGTGCGTATCGCACGATGCACCACACTGGTGGCAAGTCGACAGCACCTGATTGGTTATCCGCTCGCCCATGCGGTTGTCAAATACAAAGTTCTTGCCGATGAACTTCGATGTGAGGTTAAGCTGCCTAACCTGCCGCGCATACTCAATAATGCCCCCGTGAAGCTGATTGACATCCTCAAATCCATGATGCTTCAGGTAGGCGCTAGCCTTTTCGCAACGGACACCCCCGGTACAGTACAGGAGTATCTTTTTATCTCGCTTCCCATC
>CAXYUU010000544.1:0-2150 GCA_964292015.1 uncultured Acetobacteroides sp. | reverse complement strand
AGAAGGCCTGCGCACCGCGCTGAAGCATGCGCGCCGGCAGCTTTAGGCTTTGCGGACTTCCGGGATGCCCTGCTGGGCATTGGCGAATGGTTACGTTGCGCTGCGATGCACAACTCCCGAAGCTACAACCGACAGGTAGTCGACTGTCTGCCTACTACGCTATTTTCTAAGGGATAATATTAAGCTAAAAAAATTGGATTAAAAATGACGGTTGACCGTCATTGACAGGGTCCAATCTTGTTGCTAATTTGTCCTTCGATAGACGCTGATACGGCACTATCAAAATTAGGGTGTGTCTTAATACTAATAATTTAAACTTTGATTTTATGGGTAATAGCACCAGAATTCCAAGAGGTATTGACGAGCATCACGGGTACATGGAGATAACCTCTGCCTACCTGCTGGCTGGCGAGCCAAATAATAACGGGAAACGCCTAGGCCTACTACCGGAAGAGGTTACCCAATGGAAGGGTTTTAGCGACAGGGTAGACGCCCTTTATGCCAAGTACTACGATAAGAAGAAAGGCCGAACTACCGCTATTAAGGACGAGCTGCTGGTTATTATCGAGGAGACTATATCATTTGACAAAAAGTACCATTTCCTCGATCGCATCTCATCGTCGCTTAACGTTAACGTTACCGATTTGACAACGTTTAATATTAAGTCGGGGGTAATGGCCAAAGGCATGCGTACCCTACACCAAACGCCTATTGGCGAGCTGGTAAAGACAGATATCACCCCTATTGGAGGTGGTTCGGTTACCATTAAGTGCTACAACAGTACCAGCAAGCGTGCCGGCATTCTAGACACTGCCGATTGCGTGCAGTACCTGCACATGGTGGGCAGCACGCCCCCTGTTTCGGCCGAAAACGATAGCTTAAAGCTCGGCTCGTCGACTAAGGGTATATTTACGCTGGCCACAAGCCCGGGATGTTCGGGGAAGAACCTGTACATCTACTTCCGCTGGTTTAACAGCAAGCATCCCGAGATAGCCGGGCCATGGAGTCCGCTCCAAACCATGCTGCTACTCTAGCCCCAAAAGCACGCTTCCCCTGCCCTACTACCTATACGCAGCCACTCTCGTTGGAGGGTGGCTGTTTTATCATACATAGTATCACGACACACGACACAGGTATTACGACAAACTAGCTAAATGTGGGTGGGGTTAATCACGAAAGCCACAAAAAAAATCACGGCGTAGGCTATCAGGTTCAGCTGGCGTAGCCTCGCTACAGGCTACGCCTACCATGCCAACGGGGGATAGCTACTGGGTAGAATCAGAGATTTTGCTTGTAAAAATTTACCCGACTCCATTTCGAAGATTATCCACCGCTGGCGGGGGTTAGGGGGTGGATTTTCGGTAGCGGTTAGGAGCAAGCTTAGGAGCTTAGCCAAAATCCTTTTCGTAAGCATTGTACCTCTTCCTTTACGTGCGTTTTCCACCCCCTGCCCCCGCCAGCGGTGGATACGCTTTGTGCTACAATGCGCAGGTTCTTTGACGTCCTTTTCTTTTATTTTTAAATGCGAAATCTCTTGGGGGTGAGTTAAATCGGCAGCCGCTACCCATTTACAGCAGCTACCCAACGCAAATACCCCCGACAGGGTTCGAAAACCTGTCAGGGGTGGTTGCTATACTGTGCATCTTATCTCATGCGCCGTACGTCGCGATACTTGCGTCGTGCGTAGTGTGTCGCATGTCGTGATACGTGTGTCGTGATACCTGATACCTGTTGCATAATTACCACTCAGGAGGTGTCTGGCGCAGGAGGTTCTCCACAAAGAAGTCGTGGATCTTGTGCATCTCAAACTTGCCGCCCAAGCTGTGACCGTATCCGGGGAGGTAAAGCTGGTCGAAATTCTTGCCTGCCTTTACCAGCGCCGAAACCACCTGAAGGGTCGATGCCGGATCGACATTCTCGTCTACCTCGCCATTCATCAGCAGCAGCTTACCCTTAAGACGCCAGGCGTTATCCACATTCGAACACTCGGCATAGTGCTCGTCTACCGGGTAGCCCATCCACTGCTCGTTCCACCATATCTTATCCATGCGGTTATCGTGACAGCCACAAGCGGCAACGGCAACCTTGTAGAAGCTGTTATGAAAGAGCAACGCCCCCATGGCGTCTTGTCCTCCGCCCCACCATCCGTA
>CAXYUU010000543.1:0-2157 GCA_964292015.1 uncultured Acetobacteroides sp. | reverse complement strand
AAGCCGTTAGCCGGAATGCCCTACCTGTTAATCCTGTAGCGGGCTGAAATAGTACAGCCTTGGCAACTACGGTGTAATGTTACACTATTGCCACGCAATAAGACGCTACCCGAAACAAAATGTTGCAGTAAAAAGTGTTAAGAGGGAAGGATGGGATAATCCCAAGAAGTTAAAGAGAATGTATTCGGAAGTTAAACGGGAGATAGACGGAATGAAATTGAAGTCAAAGAAGTCAAAGAAGTCAAAGGAATAAAACTACCAACCCAAGCCCCAAAGGGGCGATGTATACCAGCCGAGGGTGCAGCCCTCGGAATAGGGTGCAGCCCTCGGAATAGGGTGAATACGGTGATGATATAGAATGGGAGAGTTAGACGAAGTTATTTGAGAAGGTAAACGAAGTTAGGAGATGAATTTTGAAGTCGATGAATTTAGTGCATTTCGCCCCGTTCGTGATACGTGTGTCTAATGTCTAAAATCTAATGTCTACTATCTTACGAAAAGTACACATGCTGAATCACAATCTTCAACCCAATTATAATGAGGATTATTCCACCCAGCATTTCCACCTTTTCGCCGAAGTGCTCTCCCGTTTTTTTGCCAAAGAGGATGCCAAGCATCGAGGTGAAAAAGGTAACACCGCCAATAACAACGACGGCAAGGGGAAGGTTTACCTCGAACATTCCAAAGCTAACGCCCACAATTAGCGCATCGATGCTGGTGGCAATAGCCATGGTAACCATCACCTTTAGGTGTAGCGGGTTAAAATCGCGATCCTCCTTCTTCATGAGGCTTTCAACAATCATCTTAACGCCCAGCGCACCCAGCAGGATTAGGGCAATCCAGTGATCCCACTCTAAAATGTATCCCTTTATGCTCGTACCCAAAAACCAGCCAATGGCGGGCATAATTCCCTGAAACGATCCCAGCACAATTGCAATGCGAAGTGCCTGCTTAAAGGATATTTCCCTCTTCATCAATCCGCTCGAAACCGAAACGGCAAAGGTGTCGAAACAAAGGCCAATAGCGAGGGCGAAAAGGGTGAGGAGCTCCATTGCAGTAGGTTGGAATTGGGATACTATGAAAATGAGCGCGAATATACCTAAAAGTAGGTATAGGTTACCATAGGGAGAACACCTTTTTTTGCACTGTAATTTTAATCAATTCTAAATAAGCAATGAAAAAGCAGCTGTTACTAGTGTCAATGGTCCTCATTGGAGGATTGTTGTCTGTTAAAGCGCAGGAAAATGGTACGGGTGAAAATCAAGGCGCGTCAAAACTTTCAATTGGTGGATACGGAAGTATAGAATATAGGCAGCCCATCAAGTCGGGCTACAAGCAGAATGGGACTATCGATGTTAGCCGTGTGGTGATGATGCTCAACTACCAGTTTTCGACGAAAACGTCGTTTCATACTGAGATTGAGTTTGAGCATGTGAAGGAGATATGGATCGAGCAGGCCTACCTAAACCACCGTTTCGACGAGCGACTGCAGCTGAAGGCGGGTTTGCTGCTGATTCCGTTTGGGCTAATCAACGAGACCCACGAGCCAACCTCGTTTAACGGAGTATTCCGTCCATCGGTTGATGGGGTAATTATCCCAACCACCTGGCGCGAAGTTGGTGCAGGGGTGCATGGCCGTTTTAGCGATATTGGACTGGGTTACCAAGTGTACGTGGTAAACGGATTTAAGAGTTACGATGCAGGTGGACTTATAAGCGGAGCTAAAGGGCTCAGAGGTGGACGTCAAAAGGGCTCTGAGGCCATTGTTGGAAGTCCAAACTTGGCCATGAGGATTAGCTACGATGCCATTCCGGGTCTTAACCTGGGCGTGTCGGGTTACTTTGGCGAAACTAGCTCCACCCTTTTTAGTAAGGTTGATAAAAACAACATCCCAGCAATGGCAAAAGCCGACTCGTCGGTGGTTAACGTGAAGATGGTGGGTGCCGACTACCGCTACTCGAAGGGGCACTTCAGCTCGCGAGGTACCATCGCCTACGCCTCGCTAGGAAATGTGGCCCAGTACAATAAGCTTACCAAAAAGGATTTGGGATCGGCCATGTTGGGCTACTACCTCGAGGTTTCGTACGGTCTGCTTACCAAAAATAGCAGCGGAGATGGGGCCGTAATTCCATTTGTACGCTTCGAAAGCTACGATAC
>CAXYUU010000542.1:0-2159 GCA_964292015.1 uncultured Acetobacteroides sp. | reverse complement strand
CCTCCATACCCGGAGACAGCCTCTTTTAATCGCTAGGTTACACCAGCTGTTTTTTATATGTGGTAATATCGTGCGATACTTTCAGAACTCGAACCAGCTGCGACCCATTGTAAACCGGTGTAAAGGTATCCTCGAACCAGCGAAGCTCGTGCCCAACCTTGCGCTCTACTACCACCTGTTTGGAGCTGCCTGCCTTAATCTGGCTCCATAGCTGGGTAAATGCATCGGCGGTGTATCCCCCACTGGCCAGCTCCTCGGCTATTGGAGCGCCAACCAGCTGCTGGGGCGCCGTGCCTAAGTGGGTAGCCACGCTCTCGCTGGCATTGGTTACGTTACCCTGTAGGTCGTACTCGGTCCACATTACCGATTTGCCAAAGGCCTGAATCATGCCGTCTACCTGATCGTGACGACGCTGCGCATCCTCTTGGGTGGAGCGAAGCTCTTCGAGGTTTTGACGCATCTCCTCTTCCTGAGCGGCCATCATTTCGGCCTGCTCCTTCGACTGCTCGAGCAGCTCCTGGGTGATGGAGTTGGTTTGGGCAAACGAAATGGCCGAGGCCACGCTTTCGGCCACCTTAAGCACCAGCTCGCGCTGGTAGTCCTCCATGAGCTTAAACGAGGCTAGCTCGATAACCCCAAGCACCTTGTTTTCGTGAATAAACGGAACAATAAAGAGATTGTTAGGATTGGCACCGCCAAGTCCCGAGGTAATTTGAAGGTATTCGTTGGGCAGTTGGGTAAGGTAAACCTGCTCCTTTTCGGCCACGCAGGCACCTAGCAACCCCTCGCCAACAGCAAACGACTTCTTCATTAGCTTATGACGGTTGTAGGCAAAGGCGGCCGCCAAATCGTACCTCACATCAAACGAATCGGTCTCGTTTAGCAGGAATACACCTCCCTGGTTGGCATCTATGGCCAGCACAATCTCCTTAATGAGGTTATGGCACAGCTTATCGATATCGTGGTTATTATTTCGGATCAGCTCGTTGATCTTGGCAAGGCTTTCGGCAAACCAGCGGCGGCGCTCGTCGATAAGCTGACGACTTTCGTCGCCCTGCTTGGCCTTTTTAAGGTCGTTCCGCATTTCGATCAGCGACTTGCCCAGCTGGTCGTCCTCGCTCATAAGCTCAATTTCGGCATCGAGCTTGCCCTTGCCTATTTGTGCGGCAAAGTGCTCCTTCTGAATAAGGCTATCGAGGGTCTTGTTGATGGCATCACCCATGTCGGCCAGCTCGTCGTGGGTATCGAGGTGCACCCGCATATCGTTAGAGAGTTCGCCGCGCGACATCTTATGCAGCATGCCGGTAATGCGGGTTATGGGATCGGTAATGCCCTTTGCTAAAATGGAGATAACGATGGACAGCAGGGCCAGACCTATGAGGGCCACCAGTATCGAGATGAAAAAGGCGCGCTGGTTTTGGGCGTATATTTCTTGGGTGGGAACCGAAATACCCAAGCCCCAGGTCGATGCGTTGTCGCGTCCCACCACAATGGGGGCAAACGAGAAGTAGGTTTCAACACCCGTGCTATCCTCGGCAACAAACGAGTATCCCTTGCCCGCCTTAAGGCTATCGAGCAGGGTTGATGCCGTAGCCGTAATACCTTGTATCTTCGCAATGTTTTTAGCCAGCAGCTGCTTGTTGGGATGGCCTGCAACGCTCCCTGCAGGGGATATTAGCATGGCTTTAGCCTCGTTGAGCGGCTTAATATGCTCGAGCAGCGCCTGAAACTGGTCGAGGGTGATATCCTCGGCCATAAGCCCGATAAACTTACCATTGCGCATCATGGGTACCGCTAGCGTCGACATCATTTGGGTCTCGCTCTTGCCCCCGGCAAATACGTCGAGGTAGGGCTCCCAGGCACTTTCGCGAGGTTTGGCCTTCTGATCGGCATATATAACCGGATCGCCATCCATACTTCTCTCCGCGAATTGCTCAAGAACCTTTCCCTTATCATTTGTCAAGGAAAAAGATGTCCGACCATAGGGCTTACTCCACGAAGGGTCTAAAAAGGTATACTCCCAGCTATCCCAAATAGAGTACAGCTTAGGGTTATCCTTGAAAATATTACGAATCAAATGGTTCTTAAGCCCCATGAGCTGCTGAGTCGAGTAGCCGTTGGCACCCTTAAGTCCTTCGGATAGAGTCCGAAGCATCGAG
>CAXYUU010000541.1:0-2160 GCA_964292015.1 uncultured Acetobacteroides sp. | reverse complement strand
TCGCTTTCTCTATCCGAAGGATGGTTTGTCGATGAACTTAACGGTTTTCGTCAAAGGTTACACCATGAGAGTATACGCACCATTCTGCAAGCAATGGTTTGGCTACTCAACCGCCGATTAAAAGAAAACCCAAAGATGGCAAGCCATATTATAAAGGCGCTATTCTTTATGGGGTAAATATTTTATGGGCATATAAAAGAGGTCGCCTCAAAAACAGAATGAGGTGACCTCTTTTTGCTTATGCATCTACATCTCAACATCCTATATAAATTGAACTAAATAGTGTCTGTCCATAAACTCTATTGTATCACTAATTTATCAGTTGAGATAGCCGAATTGCCTTTGAGTTGAATAAAATACAACCCTTTCTCAAATCCCATCGTATTAAACTGTTTAACTTCATTTAAAATAAAAGAATTGGAGTAAATTAGTTGACCATTCGAGTTGAATATTTTCATTTCAATGGTTTGGTGCAAAAAAGTGTTTGAAGCAATATTGAAAAAATCTGATGGATATAACCTAAAAGCTTTGTCGACCTCTGAACCATCATTAATACCCGTTGTTTTATTCGTAGTGAATGACCAAACAGGTCCTTCGGTAATACCAAACATGTTTTTACAAACTACCTTCCAATAATATTGGGTTGATGGGTCGAGGGTGGTAGGGGTGTATGTGCTGACCGTAGGAACATTATCAAGTTTAAGCGTTGTGGGGGGATTTGTCTTCGACAGGTATAGGTCAACCCTTCCGGTTTCCTCTCCGTTCTTCCAACTGAGGATAACGCTGCTAATATTCGTTGCGTTGTTTGAGGGTGTTGGCGCAGAAGGGGCTAAGGGCTTTTCGAATTTTCTGATAGTATTGCTTATCCTCAGTTCATCGATATACCCGCTAAAGTTCTCGCCGATTAGAAGGTCCTTCGAGTTAACGTAAACCTCATTGCCCGTAAAGGGTTGTGTTTGGGTTGATATAACCGATAAGTTTTTATCCCTAACCTCTATCTTCAGCTCGCTCTTTTTTGTATCCCTAATGAATACCACATGGTGCCATTCGTTAAGCACTGGTTTTGCTGAGGTAACGCCTATGCGACTATCCATTTTTGAAAAGTAAAAGGAGTGGAATACGTTCTCCCACCATGGGTTTACTAGTATTGAGTAGTTCGATTCATAGGGATTGGTATCACCCGGTTTTGATACGATTAGTTGGTAACGATCGGCTATATATTCGGTTAGCTTAACCCATGCCTCGATGGTCCAGTCGCCTGTAAGGCTAAGGTTAGCGCAATGCCCAATGGTAATTGGAGTTGTAGTTTTAACGCATTGCCCTAGACTACTGCTTTGGCTGGGGGCGTAGGAAATGTTGGCGGGTATACCAATACCATCTCCAGTTAGGGTCGATTGGTTTTTCAGATCGTTATCGAAGTGAAGCAGAACCACCGTATTATTGTCGACCATATATGGGCCACCAATTTTAATCGATTCAATAATCTTAAACGTGCTCTGGCTTTCAGCCGTAATGCTGCTATTGGTCATATCGGTAATTCGAATCTTGCAATCGTTCGATAAGGTTGAGGGTACATACCAGCTCTGGGATCTTTTACTGGAGGCAACGTTCGATTTTATTTCGAGCCAGCTGGCTCCGTTGTCTATGCTATAGTCGATACGAATGGCGGGGATACTTGTACCGCTCCATCTAATAGCTGCCGAATCGCTAGCTAGCAGGCTCTCGCCCCCGTTGGGGTAAAGTATAGAGAGCGTATTGTTTATATCCTTCGTGAATGGGCCGAGTACAATTTCCTGCTGATACTCCGGCGAACGGAATTTGAGGTAGAACTTACCGGTAAATCCATCGGGTACGCTCCATGTACAGCTCGATTGAGTGGTGTTGGTCACTATTTCGGTCCAGCTATCGGCATTTACCATCGAAACGTAAACATTCAGCTTAACGGTAGGATCAATAGGTGTCCATTTAATAGGGATACACTCCTCGTATGAGGTTTCATTCAACGCGGGCGATAGCAGCTGCACGATGGGCTTCTGCATAATTCGTACATCAAAGTCGTAGTAAAAGGCCGACATGAATGCCTCTGGCGAGGCATACCCGAGTTTTGCATAAGCGGCAACATCATTCGAGTATATATCCTTTAGCCCTTGATGCCGACCA
>CAXYUU010000540.1:0-2167 GCA_964292015.1 uncultured Acetobacteroides sp. | reverse complement strand
ATCAGGAGGTAGCCACGCTAACCCTCCTAACCGCCATCCAAATCCTGGAGGCTGCCCAAAATGCGTTTGAAAAGGAGGAGAGGAACCAGATAAAGGAAAAGACAGACCTGAAAGATATACCGCCCCCCACCCGATCGCGAAAGGCCTACGAATACGCCATCAGAGGGTTGTGCGAGTACATCGAAGCGCAAGCTATAGTAGAACCGGATTCGAAGTGGACGACAGTAAAGCGCCATGTTGAGCGGATGAATGGCCAATACAGCGCCCAGATGAAGCGTAGCAAAACCTTCCGAAACAAGCGCAAGGCCAAAAATCCGAAAACTATATAATGGAGGCCGTCCCATAAATGGGACGGCAATGAATAGGCATCGGTTAAAGCTGATACGAGTGTGTCGTGATGAAAAATCTATAATTTACAACCTCACAATCCACCCCAAAGCCTATCGACATATACGTCGTCGTATGTCATGATACGTATGTCGTGCTACTAAAATCTCAAATCTCACATGCTACGAAAATCGCACATCTCTCATCTTATATCTCAAATCTAGCATCTCACATCTCCCTTCTAGCATCGAATACTCAGCCCATCGTAGGCAAGAAACACGTTCGAAGGCAGCTCCTGCTGCACATCGGCATGCCTGCCAAGCTGGTGCGAGATATGGGTAAGGTAGGCCACATCTGGCTTTACCTCGGCAATAAGCGCTAACGCCTGAGCTAGGGTAAAGTGCGAGATGTGCTCCTCGCGTCGAAGGGCGTTTACCACCAAAACCTTAGATCCAACCAGCTTCTGCTTCTCCTCGTCGGAGATAAAGTTGGCATCGGTGATGTAGCTAAAGTCGTTGATTCGAAAGGCGGTTACCGGAAGGCGGAAGTGTCTCACCAAAATGGGGACTACCTCTACCCCCTTTACCGTAAACGGCTCGTGCGATATGGAACGAAGCGCCATTTGCGGCACACCAGGGTAGGGCTTTTCGCTAAAGACGTACGAGAACTCGACCTTCAGGTGGTCGAGCACACGCTGCTGTGCATAGATGTCCATAGGACGGTTAAGCACGTAGTTGAAGGCACGAACATCGTCGAGACCACCTACGTGATCCTTGTGCTCGTGGGTAAGCAGTATGGCATCCAAATCGCGAACCTCCTCGCGGAGCATCTGCTGGCGGAAGTCGGGTCCGGCATCAATGGTGAAGCGTACGCCATCGACATCAATCAATACAGAAGAGCGCAGGCGCTTATCACTCGTATCGTCCGACTGGCACACCGCACAATCGCAGGCAATAATGGGTACACCCTGCGATGTTCCCGTTCCAAGAAAGGTAACTTTCAATTTCGTTTATTCTTTAGTTCGAATCGTATCGACAAAAATAGCAGATAAACCAATACCACCACGGCTAAAACGGCAGAAGGTACAGCCGCCTCGCGACCAAAGAGCGAAATAGAGGTAAAAACCGAAAAGCCGCTACTCTTTATGGTAGCCAGCAGGTTTTGCGAAACCCCCACTTCGCGGCTACCACCAAGCTTTTGAAAAATGGCCTGGTAGGATAACCCGAGTACAAAAGTGCCGGCAATAAGCACCGATGACACCCTCAGCAGCACCTCGGGGTTCGAAAAGAACACCTCGCGATTGAGCCCCACGGCAACAAATATCAGAAAGGCGAAGCTCCAGTCTACTACCACCCCTCGTGCCTTTTCGACCTTTGCCAGCACCATAGGGTGGCGAAGGAAACGCGAAAGTAGAAACGGGATGGCCACCAGCTCGAACATCAGCACCACCAGCGACATGGGATCGACCCCACCCTTCCCTGCAAATAGAAAGATAATGGCAGGTGCAAGTACGATGGATGCAAAAAACGCCCCCATAACCCCAACCACAGCATACCGGATATCGCCCTTCAGAATGGCGGCAAACGGAATAATGGCCACACCCGGTGGCGTGGCAGCCACCACCACAAATCCGTAGAATAGCGCCTTGGTGGGCATAATAAAGTAGGCTAGTAGAATAACGACAAAGCCAAAAAGCAGGTAGTTTAAGATGGTGCCTACGGCGAGCGGGGCTACCACCCGCTTAAACGGAGTGAGCGATTTGATTGGAAGGCTGGTCATGGCAAAGGTCATCGACAGCCCTAAGGCAAAGACGTTCAACCAGCTTACCTGCTGTGCATAA
>CAXYUU010000539.1:0-2185 GCA_964292015.1 uncultured Acetobacteroides sp. | reverse complement strand
GAGCCGGTCGATCTCGGCCGCGGTCTGCACACCGGTTCCCATGTGGTGGTGATAGGCCAGGCGCAGTCCCTTTTCCGCGGCCAGATCGCCGAATCGGGTGAGTCCTTCGAACAGCCGAGCCCACTCGTCGTCGGTGAAGTTTTTGCCCTTGAGCTCCTTCTTAAAGTACTCCTCGTGGGTACGCACCAAGTCTATCGGCTTCAGGTGGGTCTTCAGCAGGATCTCCTTCATATCAGCTAGCGTAAGGCCATTTTTGAGGTAGTCGTACACCTCAATCTCTACGTTTTTGCTCTTTAGGTAGTCGAGTCCTAGCCTGCTTTTCGAGCATTTAGGGTTGTGGAATATTTTCATGCTAAGTAGTCGTCTTTTATTGGTTGCATGTAACTTGCCTGGTAGATTTTCAGCAGCTTTGGTGAATCTCTATAGTCATGCTCGTTTCATGGTTAGCCGGTTGTTAGGTTTTTACTCGTTAGCGCCAAACTCCATCAGAAATGCCTTGGTAAACTCGTTGATGTCGCCATCGAGCACCGCATTTACGTTCGACGTTTCGTGGTTGGTTCGAAGATCTTTAACCATCTTGTAGGGGTGAAGCACGTAGCTTCGGATTTGTGATCCCCACTCGATTTTCTTCTTCTTACCTTCTATCTCGGCCTGAATCTCCATCTTCTTGCGCAGCTCGAGCTCGTAAAGATGCGATTTCAGGATGCGCATGGCGTTATCCTTATTCTGAAACTGCGAACGGCTTTCGGTATTCTCCACCACAATTCCCGTAGGGATATGTCGCACGCGAACGCCCGTTTCTACCTTGTTTACATTTTGTCCACCAGCACCGCTCGATCGGAAGGTATCCCAGTCTAAGTCGGCAGGGTTGATGTTTATCTCGATGGTATCGTCGATTGCCGGCGATACGAATACCGAGGCAAAGGTGGTTTGTCGTTTGCCCTGCGAGTTGAAGGGGGAAATGCGAACTAGGCGATGCACGCCATTTTCGCTCTTTAGGAAGCCGTAGGCAAATAGGCCCGTAAACTCGATTGTGGCACTCTTAATGCCCGCCTCTTCGCCATCCTGTATGTCGATGAATCGGATCTGCATGTTGTTGCGCTCGCCCCAACGGACGTACATACGCATGAGCATCTGCGCCCAGTCGAGACTCTCGGTTCCACCGGCACCCGAGTTGATCTTCATGATCGCCCCCAGCTTATCCTCTTCCGATCGGAGCATGTTGCGCATCTCCAAATCCTCGATTAGCTCGATGGTTTGGGTGTGCTGCTCGTTAAACTCCTCCTCCGTTGCCTCGCCATCCTTGACAAAGTCGAAAAGCACCTGTAGGTCCTCAATCGACTTTACCACCTGGTTGTACGGGGTAATCCAGCTCTTGATTTCGGCAATCTTGCGGAGCTGCTCCTCCGCCTTTTTTGGATCATCCCAGAAGTTGGGGTTGTGCGATTTCTGATCCTCCTCCTCGAAGTGTACTATTCGGTTATCGATGTCAAAGATGCCTCCTCAACGCCTGCTCGCGCCTTACAATTTCCTTTAGCTGCTCCTGTGTAATCATGGGGTTTTGTATGCTTTGATGGCAAAAGTACAAAAATACTCTTTGCGTTCGATGCTATAAGTGGAACCAGGCTGTTTTGTCCGTTCTTATTTACTCTAGCTCGTCGGAGAGTATAGCGGCACACTCGCCAAAAGCCATTATGCATGCATATTTGGCTGCCGGCGGTGGCGCGCAACCAAATATGCATACAGTTTTGGCTGCCGGCGACCGCGCGCAACCAAATATGTATGCATAATGGGCTGTCGGCGGTGGCGCGCAGCAAAATATGTATACAGATTGGGCTGCCGGCGACCGCCGGATATCAATTATGCATACATAATGGTATTGTGGAGGATCGACGGAAGTAATAATGGGCAATTGTATGTACTGTCCCAGAACGTCGGAGTAAAGTGCTAGCGATAGATCCATTGATGGAGATTATTGCCCTCGGTAATGTGGGAAACAATGTCGACCGCGATTAACTTACTACTACTACCTGCAGGTGCAGACATGTAACGTAATGGCAGGTGCTCGACAGCTGGTAGGGGTTGTTTAAGAAAAATCGAAATATATTCACCTTTTTTACTAACATATTAGTAATATTTATACATTTGAAGCCTAAGTGCGCTGGAAATGATTATCATCAATCAG
>CAXYUU010000538.1:0-2199 GCA_964292015.1 uncultured Acetobacteroides sp. | reverse complement strand
CAATTCAATATTTAGCTAACCCTCTAATCAAATCTTAAACGCTAAATCTCTACTCGAACAGCTTCTACTTAATGCTCGTAGAATAGGCGAAACTGCTAAGAACTTTGGGGTATGATGTCCGAGCAAAAAAGGGAAGGCTAGTGCCTCCCCCCTCCTACTTTTATTTTTGTCCGTATTTCGAGCGACTCCTCCGATAGAAGAAAGTCTCGGGTAGAGTCGGGTAGAAAGTCGAGTAGCTGGTCGAGCGTATCCAGCTGAATAGCCCTACGAACCTTCGATGCGCTGATGTAGTTGGGCGCATTGTCTGTGCCAAGGCTGCCGACCTTTCGGTTCACCTCAATTACCTCCACGCCACACGAGGGCAAAATTGTTTTCATGGCAAGGTTGTACGTCCAGGTGGTTTTGCAGGCATGTTCGGTGCCCACGTACCGTTTGGTGATGCCTAAAGCAGGTACAATGTAGCTGGCAAAAATTTGGACATCGAGCTCTGCCTGCTTCTGCATCACGTCGTTAATCTTTTCGTTTTTTAAGAAGTAGGCAGGGAATATCGTTCCCGATACAATGTACATCCCCCCCTTAACCATTACCACGTTATTGAGGTGTTCGATGCCCTTACGAATGAGCTCCCAGCGTACGGCAAAGGGAAACGACGAACGCTCCTCCTCGACAACAAACAGGTATACCACCTCGTTTTCGGATGCTGCCTTTTCGATCAGAAACTTATGCCCGTTGGTAAACGGGTTACAGTTTACCACTATGGCCGCAACGTTGGGGGTGGTGGTTCGAATCGCCACCGTTTTTAGGTAATCCTGGTAGGTCGATATCGATTCGAAGCCAAACTCCAGCACGGCAAACAGAGGTTCGGCCGTAGCAATTAGGGTGTAGCCGAGTCCGCAGAATCGAACCGCATTTTCGGGGCGGGTAAATACAAAGGTGTGCTTGTATATCTTCAGCAGCTTTTCGGTCATGTAGGTTACAATAAGGGCAAAGGCCGTGGTGTCGCGGAATTTGGGATTCACCGCTACATACTTCAGTATCCTTCCCTTGTGCGAACCGGTACCTACGAGATCCCCTTTTAGGTTGTACACAATCATGGTACACTCTACCTCCGATCTATCAAACTCGAACCCTAGGCCACCGAGAAAATCGCTTACCAGCTTAACATCGTAGCAGCTGTCGAGGTCGAGGGTCTCCTGCCGGAAATCAGTATCTTCAAATGTCATCTTCTACAAATTAGTAAACCGCTGTTGTTCGTCCGCCTGTATAACCGACCACACAAAAATAGTCAAGGCGAGCAAATCGGCAGAACCTCCCGGCGAAATATTTTCTTTTTTACAGTAATCGATTACGGCCGAATAGCTCGCATCGGTACTGTCTTGGAGCGCAACCTTGCAGAGCGCCTTAAATTGGTTCAGCACGTTGGGGTTGCTGCGGTGCAGGATATTGGTGTCATCGTTATTTGCCGCAATGGCAAGGAAGCACCTTCTACAGGCTTGGTCGGTCAAATCGTCAATGCCCGAGAGCTGTGGCAGTCCGTACTTAAACACCATCCCAAATCCACCTTCGGCCTCGGCACGGGCTCCTCCATTTCCGTATTTCAGAAAGATGTTCTCACCGTGACTTTTACTCGATCGTGGGATGTCCACCAGCTCCTTTTTCACGAGATCCCTACAGATATCGCGAATGATGTCGCGGAATTCGTCGACATTAAACTGGGTACCTTGGCGAAATAGCTTGCCACAGGCAAATAGCGAAAGGCCAAGTAAAAAGATGATCCCTTTTTGGGTATTGACGTTGCGCGTTGCCTCGAACATGGCGGCCTCCATGCGCAATCCCACGTTGCGAACCAGGGGTAGCACTTTGGTCATATCGCTATCGTGGTACGATAATCCCTGGCGTACCAGCTCGGTAAACCAAGGCGAAATGGCTGCTATGGAGTCGATAAAGGTACGGTACGTCATATCGGTATGGCTCCCATTGCTGATCTTGTCTACAAGACCGGGTTTGGGGGTTAGCGATATCTCGTAGAGCACGGCCTTTATGGCTAGCGAGGTGAGCGTCTTAATGGTATCGGCCTGCTGCTGCTGGTGGCAGTAGCTCTCCATCTGGGGAAACATAAACTCCCGCAGCTCTTCCACTTCGTGAATTTTCTCGCGTCGGGATTCTATTGCGGGGCGTTCGTGACAGAAAAAGGAGCGC
>CAXYUU010000537.1:0-2227 GCA_964292015.1 uncultured Acetobacteroides sp. | reverse complement strand
TAAGATCATTAATAAACAATTTTTTGGCAGAAGAACAAATGCAGCTTAGCAATTATTGCGATCTTAGTTTTTGCATTTTCAGTAAATCTTAGATCTCAGACAAAACCAATTAAAATGCATCCATATCCCGATTCGAAAAAAGAGGCTGTCTACGATAGCTACTTTGGTACTAAGGTTGCCGACCCTTACCGTTGGCTCGAAGATGATACCTCGCCCGCAACAGAGGCGTGGGTGAAAGCCCAAAACGTGGTTACCAACGGCTACCTAAACCAAATCCCCTTTCGTGCGGCCATTAAGGAGCGGCTCACCCAAATTTGGGATTACCCCAAGTACGGTTCCCCGTTTAAGGAGGGCGGTTACTACTTTTTCTTTAAGAATAGCGGGCTGCAAAACCAAAGCGTACTCTACCGCCAGCAGGGGCTAGCGGGCGAACCCGAGGTTTTCCTCGATCCCAACTCCTTCTCCGCCGACGGAACGGTTGCCCTTGGCGATATCTCCTTCTCCACCGACAGCCGCTACATGGCCTACTCAACCTCCGCATCGGGTTCCGACTGGGTCGAAATTCATGTGGTAGAGGTGGCAACTAAAAAGGTGCTCACCGATCGGGTGGGCTGGGTAAAGTTTTCGGGTGCCGTTTGGAAGGGCGATGGCTTCTTCTACAGCCGTTACGATGAACCCGTTAAGGGAAAGGAGTTCTCCAATGCCAACGAGTTTCAAAAGGTGTACTTCCACAAGCTGGGCGATCCTCAAGCGGCCGATGTGCTGGTTTACCAGGATCTGGATCACCCCAAGCGCTACTTTAGCCCACAGGTAACCGAGGATGAGCGATTCCTGTTTATATACGGATCCGAAGGTACGCACGGAACCGAGGTGTTCTGGAAGGACCTTACCAAAGGGGGTGACTTTAAGCTGCTCTTCCCCGGGTTCGAACACGACTACTCCATTGTCGATAACGAGGGCGACAAGCTCATCGTGGTAACCAACAACGGGGCACCAAACTTTAAGGCCGTTTTGGTTGATCCCAATAATCCGCAGGAGCAAAGCTGGCAGCCGTTTATTCCACAGGCAGCCGATCTTTTAGAGGGCGTTACTACTGGTGGCGGAAAGCTTTTTGCCAGCTACCTAAAGGATGCCTCTACCCATGTTTTCGAGTATAGCCGTCAGGCGGTGCTGCTTAAGGAGATTGCCCTACCCGGTATCGGTACCACAGGTGGGTTTTCCGGCAAAAAGAGCGACGACCTGCTCTTCTACACCTTCACCAGTTTCACCACCCCAACCACCATATTTAAGTACGACGTAAAATCGGGCGAAAGCTCGGTGTTCCGCACTACCGAGGTGGCGTTTAACCCGGCCGACTTCGAAACCCACCAGGTATTCTTTACCAGTAAGGATGGTACCAAGGTGCCCATGTTTATCATCCATAAAAAGGGGGTAACGCTCGACGGGTCTAATCCTACCTTGCTTTACGGGTATGGCGGATTCAACATCAGCCTAACACCTTCCTTTAGCCCTTCACGTATCGTGTTTCTCGAAAACGGTGGGGTGTACGTTATGGTTAACCTCCGCGGAGGTGGCGAGTATGGCGAGGCGTGGCATAAGGCCGGCATGCTCGATAAGAAGCAGAATGTGTTCGACGACTTCATTGGCGCTGCCGAATACCTAATTGCCAAGAAGTACACCTCCTCCGATAGGCTGGCCATTGCTGGTGGATCCAATGGCGGGCTGCTTATTGGCGCTGTAATGACCCAACGTCCCGAGCTCTTTAAGGTGGCATTCCCACAGGTTGGCGTCCTCGATATGCTTCGCTACCATAAGTTCACCATCGGATGGGGATGGGCGGTAGAGTACGGCAGTAGCGATAGCAAGGAGCAGTTCGAGTACCTGTACCGGTATTCGCCCCTGCACAACGTGGTTAAAGGCGTAACCTATCCCGCCACGCTTATCATGACTGCCGACCACGACGACCGCGTGGTGCCTGCCCACTCCTTTAAGTTTGCCGCTACGCTTCAGGAAAAGGATAGCGGTACCCACCCAATCCTTATTCGTATCGAAACAAAGGCGGGTCACGGTGCTGGCAAGCCCACCTCCAAGGTTATCGACGAGGCTGCCGATATGTGGTCGTTCCTTTTCAAAAATGTTGGGGTTTACCCAACCTTCGGAAAGTAGCGGCGCATAACCCACAATACTATCCCCAAATTTCAGATTCGCTTTTTGGGGATGATGATGG
>CAXYUU010000536.1:0-2227 GCA_964292015.1 uncultured Acetobacteroides sp. | reverse complement strand
ACTAATAATTGTTGGAAACCTTTTTTTATAGACACACTTTTTTGGACGGTATCACGTTTACAATCTTATCGTCCTTTATGGTAACGGTTGTTTGGCCGTAAAAGGGTTCCTGTACGTAAACCGAGCGCGATTCGCCGGTATAAACGCCATCGGCATACATTTTAGGCTTTTGGCTAAAGGCAAATAGGGAAGCTGCTATGGCCAGCAGCATGGTGAAAATGGCACGCTTCTTCATCGGTACTGATATTTTTTAGGGGTTACACCCCATATGATGCGTGAAAAACGATTTACCCTACGGTTTCGACCTTCTTTTTTGCTTTTTACTTACCGAGATGAGCACCTTGTCAATTCGGTTGCCATCCATGTCCATAACCTCGAAACTGAAGCCTTTCCATACAAACCTATCGGTGGCTTTGGGTATCTCCTTAAAATGGTGGAGCATAAAGCCGGCAATGGTATTGTACTCCTGCTGTATTGGCTCGTAGTCGTCAATTTCAAGCACCTCAATCAGGTCGTAGAATAGCGCTTTTCCATCAACCAGCAGCGAGCCATCGTCGCGCTTAATGATGGTGGGTTCATCGCTGTCGGTAAAGTCGCCTACCAGCTCTTCGAGAATGTCGTTTATGGTAATAACCCCTTCTACCTCGCCATACTCGTTGAGCACAAAGCCGAAGTGGTTGTGCGTTTCGCGGAATCGTTCCAGCACCTTATACGCCTTTTGGTTGTTGGGTATGAATAGCGCTTCGCGGATGCTCGACCTAAGGTCGATGTTACTATTGCAGGCCAGCTGCTTAAACATATCCTTGGTGTACACCACTCCCAGCACGTTATCGATACCCTTTTCGCAGACAGGGTAGATGGAGTGTTCCTCGTCTACCATCTTTTGGATGCTTGTTTCAATTGGCTCGTCAATTTCAATCCAAACTACATCGCTGCGAATGGTCATCAGCTTTTCGATACGCAGGTCGCCAATAAAAAAGACGTTCTCCACAATATCCTGCTCAATTTCTTGGATGGTACCGTAGGTGGTTCCCTCTTCGACGAGCGCCTTAATTTCGGCCTCGGTAACTTGCGAAGGGCCGGTTTTCTTGATGCCAAATAGGCGGATGAAGAAATCGGTGGTGGTGCCAAGCAGCCAACCAAAAGGGGCGGTAAGGCGCGAGAGAATGATCATCGGTTTTGCTGCAACCATCGATATTGCCTCGGGATTGGTCATGCCAATTCGTTTGGGCAGCAGCTCGCCAATAACAATCGAGAAAAAGGTGATAATTACCACCACAATGGCAATGGCAACATTGCTGGCGTAGATGGTGCTTAAACCGAAGTTTATGAGCAGCTCCTTTACCGCCTGAGAGATGGTGGCTCCCCCAAAAATACCGGTTAGGATGCCCGTGGAGGTGATGCCAATTTGTACGGTAGATAAAAATTTATTGGGATGTTCTCCTAGGTGAAGTACATTCTTTGCAGAGAGATTCCCCTTTCGTAGAAGCTCCTCCAACCTCGATTTCTTCGACGACAATATTGATATTTCGGCCATCGAAAAAAGTCCGTTTAAAAGTATGAGTAGTACTATAATGATTACTTCCTGTACCATTTGATAAAAAGATGCTTTATGCTAAAGTTGAGTAAAATAATTTGAAGGGTCAGCACTGGGCGACCTGGTTGATGCCTGCTACTTTTTTATCTTCACGTAGATGTGCTTAATGTGGGTGTTTTCCACTTCGCGTTCGTCGATATCAAAATGCTCGCTCAACGATTTCATGAGTGGCGTTAGCTTGAGGAATCCGTAATTTCGAGGGTCGAAGTCGGGTTTCTTTTTAATTATCAGCGCTCCAACTTCTGCTAAAAATGCCCAGCCGTTATCTTCGGCAATATCTTCGATAGAGGATCTTAGGAGATGGATGATATCGCTATCAACAGCATCGAACCTTGAGCCTTCGCTAGAGATAGGAGGGGTGGTAAGGGGTGGTTTAGACCGTTCGAGTGCGCTGATTATTTCGATGTAAATAAACTTGTCGCAGGCAACGATAAACGGGTTGGGCGTTTTCTTTTCGCCAATGCCGATTACCAGCATGCCCGATTCGCGTAGCCGTATTGCCAGCCGGGTAAAGTCGCTATCGCTCGATACCAGGCAAAATCCGTCGACCTTTTGGCTGTGCAGAATGTCCATCGCGTCGATAATCATTGCCGAGTCGGTGGCATTTTTACCCGTGGTGTAGCTGTACTG
>CAXYUU010000535.1:0-2228 GCA_964292015.1 uncultured Acetobacteroides sp. | reverse complement strand
GTACTTTGATCTGCATTCCTCGTACTTGCTCCTGCATTCCTTGTACTTCGACCTGCATTCCCTGTACTTACTCCTGCATTTCTTGTACTTTGATCTGCATTCCTTGTACTTAGACCTGCATTCCTCGCACTTTCGCCTGCATTCCTTGTACTTTGATCTGCATTCCTTGTACTTAGACCTGCATTCCTCGTACTTGCACCTGCATTCCTCATACTCACATGGTAATTTTGCCTGCACACCTCCACCTCTCGAATGTCAGCTACCATACTGCACATAAACCAGCCAAGGGCATCACCCCATTTCATTCCAATCTTTTCCTATTCGATCTGGTAGTGAGATTTTCCGGTTGAGTCGTAAATATGGCGGCTTCGGTAACTTTACCTCCCAAAAGCCTCTATCCGGCAGGTACATTTGTCGAAAATGTAAAGCTAAAGGTTATGATACGAGGTATACTGATTAGTGTCGCAGCGGTTTTTCTAGCGTCGTGCGGCCATTCCGATAAGGTAAAGCAGGAGGAGCCAATGCCCGTTAAGGTTTGTCGGGTGGGCCACTCAAATGCCGAATCGGTACGCGAGTTTTCGTTTATCACCAAGCCGTTTAAGGTAACCGACCTCTCGTTTCGTGTAGGGGGGCCGGTTTCGCAGCTCGATGCCCATCCCGGAAAGTTCTACAAAAGGGGAGCGGTAATTGCCACCATCGACGGCAGGGATTTCAAAATCCGCAAAGATAGGGCAGAGGCCATATCTCATCAGGCCAGCTCCGAATTTAAGCGCATCGCTACGCTCTACGAGCGAAACAGCATTTCGGGGAGCAACTACGAAAAGGCAAAGGCCGACTTGGCTGTAGCCAAGGCCGCATTCAACGCTGCGGCAAACGATTATGGCGATACTCAAATACGAGCGCCATTCGACGGGTACGTTCAAACGGTAAATGTGGAGAGGTATCAAGATGTTCGGCCAAGCCAGGCGGTGGTAACCTTTATTGAGCTCAGCAAGCTCAAGGTCGAAGCCTACATTCCCGAAGACATCGCCATAAGGGCATCCTCGGTAAACCACGTAAGCTTACAGTTCGATGCCGCATCCGACAAGCGTATAACGGCACCAATCCTCGACATCTCAAAAAGTGCCATGAGCAACAATATCTCCTACCTGCTAACCGCCTCCTTAGAAAATAGCGGTCAAAGTAGCCGCCTGCTGGGGGGCATGACAGGTACCCTTACGCTGGAGCTTCCCCGACAAACCCAATCCACCTCCATTAGCATACCCCAAAAGGCGGTATGCAATCGCCCCTCAAAGGGATCGTATGTTTGGGTCGTAAATACCGCTAGCCGACAGGTTAAGTCGGCCTGTATCGAGCTGGGTAAGCTCTCTGAAAGCGGGATGATCGAAGTTCGCACCGGATTAAAAGGCAACGAGGTGCTTGTCCTTACCGGACTTACCTCGATGGTCGAGGGCAAACGAATCACCATTAAAGAGTAGAATCCGATGATGAATGTAGTAAAATATTTCCTGAAGAATAGGGCGATTACCCACCTCCTGCTAGTGCTGATTGTTGCTGGAGGGGTGCTTGCCTACGGAAAAATGGGAAAGCTGGAGGATGCTCCCTTTACCATTAAGCAGGCAGTTATACTAACCGCCTACCCAGGTGCCTCGCCCATGGAGGTGCAAAAGCAGGTTACCGACGTACTCGAAGAGTCTATTCAGTCGCTCGACGAGCTGTACTATCTAAAAACGGAGAATCGGGCAGGACTATCAAAAATAACCGTTAACGTAAAGAAGGAAATTCGGGCCGATAAGATGCAGCAGCTGTGGGACAAGCTGCGTCGTAAGGTTGGCGATGTGCAGGCAAAACTTCCTGCCGGAGCAGGTACCTCGCAGGTTAAAGACGACTTTGGCGATGTGCTCGGTGTTTTTTACGCACTAAGCGGAGAGGGGTATGACTACCGCGAAATGGAAGCGCACGCCAAAAGCATAAAAAGAGAGCTGCTCAAGGTTAAGGATGTAGCCAAGGTGGAGCTATGGGGTGGTCAAACACCCACCATCGATGTGGTTGTTTCTCCCGCTGCCATGTCGCAGGGTGGGGTAGCAGTTGCCGATATTGCCTATGCCTTCGAAAGGCAGAATAAGGTAGTCGATGGGGGAGCCCTCGAAACGTCGGATAACCGCATACGAATTAACGTAACGGGTAGCTTTTCGAAGTTGGAGGAGATTGAAAACCTTACGGTGGTA
>CAXYUU010000534.1:0-2236 GCA_964292015.1 uncultured Acetobacteroides sp. | reverse complement strand
GCAGGTTTCGACTATGAGTCTAACCTTCGAGCAGCCGACGACGATCCTGATGGAAGTGATGTAATCCTTTGGGACGGCGGAAATATCGACTACTCGTACTACAAGCCCGATTTAACCATAACTGTTGCCGACCCTCATCGTCCAGGCAATGAGCTTAGCTACTACCCAGGAGAGGTAAATCTTCGTATGGCTGATGCTATTGTTATAAACAAGATGGATTCTGCTTCACCCGAGGGTATTCAGATTGTACGTGAGAGCATTCGTAAGGTAAACCCCGATGCTATTGTAATAGATGCTGCCTCGCCTATCCAGGTTGACAAGCCAGAGCTTATACGTGGCAAGCGATGCCTGATTGTGGAGGATGGTCCAACCCTTACTCATGGCGAAATGAAAATAGGCGCAGCTACCGTTGCCGCACGTAAATTTGGTGCTTCGCAGGAGGTTGATGCTCGTCCGTACCTAGTGGGCAAGCTAAAGGAAACCTTCGAAATTTACCCAAATATTGGATGTGTTCTTCCTGCTATGGGCTATAGCCAGCAGCAGCTTACCGATTTGGAAATGACGATTAACGGTGCCGATTGCGATACGGTTATTATTGGTACGCCAATCGACCTACAGCGTATTATCAACATAAAGAAACCTTGCGCACGCGTATTTTACGATTTAGCAGAGATTGGTAAGCCAGATTTAGATGGCTTGTTAAGCGAATTTGTTGGAAGAAAAATTTCAAAAAAAGTAGCTCTTTAGCTGCTTTGATTGTTACCTTTATATAGGAGCAATCGAAAGGTTGCTCCTTTTTTGGGCAGATGCTTTTTTTTATTGAATATTTTCTATTTTTATGCAAATTTCTCGGTATGTATGCATTACCTCGTTTGGTGTTCTTCTTGTCTTTTTTGATGTTGGGTTTTATCGCAACAGCACAAGATTCATCTCAAGTTGCTTCTCCAAAACGGCTTAAGTCTGATTTGATTTCTACTGTATATGGGGATACGTTAAAGGTTACTATTCGTAAAGTCGATGACCGAAACGTTTCGTTCTCGTTCCTAGGAGAGCGGGTTAAACAAAAAATACCTAAACGTACCATTTCCGCAATATACTATAGGGATGGTAGAGTAGAGAAAATTTCGGATGCTGTCATTTTAAGTAAGGTGAGTGATGGGGCTTCCAAAATTCGTATCACAAAGTCTGATGAAGATGTTCAGGTTTATCGGCAGATTGCCTCAAGGGTAGAGGGCCGATATGTTGGTTCTTCGCGTAACGTTTACTCAAATGACTATCTCGAACGAATGGCCATTTTCGATTTAAAGGAGGTTGCCTTTAAAAATGACCCACGTGTCAAAATTTTACTTGTTATAAGTGTTACCATTACACGAGGTTACGACGAAGATCCTTCAGCTGTCGTAACGGCAGAGGCATATACCAGATAGGTGTTATTGGCATGTACGAGTTTATGTAGCGAATTTTATCGTGTAAATCCCCATTAGCATCCCTATTGTAGCGATGCTACTCTCTTGGGGCATCTTCGGCAGGTTAAGCTGCACGGTTTAACCTTGGTAGTAAGCAATTTTGTATTGGCACAAGTGCTTCTGTCATTATTGTCGCTTATCATAATAAGGGGGGCTTTCAATCTTGCAGGTGCGGTTGTTAAATGGTATAATATTCGTATTGATTAGGGCGTTTATCCTTATTTTATACCCTACCCAGTGGTTCCCTTGGGACTACAGCCATCAAAATTTTCATCCTCATCGGTTCTATTTTGGTTTGCGCCTTGCTTACTGGCAAGGTTGCTGCTACTATCGGCAACTCTTTTACCCCTAATTTCGTGCTTAGAGGTAGTCGTATTCCGAATGGGAGATATGCATTAAGCGTTGAGTGGTTTTTGACTATGAATACCCGTTTATACGTAAAAATTGGTCATAACTATCCTGTCAATCGTTTTTGCTACATTGTATTTTCAGTACGATGTTTTATGTTACCTGTTTGTGCGCTAGCTGATAGCCACTCATCTATATATTTGACAATGCAGTATGCTGCTGATCCGATTTCCACAAGTTGTGGCAGTGCTCGTAAAATAGGAAATCGTGACTATGAAAGCTTGTTCAGTCGACCATAAAGTGGAGTTCAGTCGAGCATAAAATGAAGTTCAGTCGACCATAAAGAGGAGTTCAGTCGACCATAAAATGGAGTTCAGTCGACATACAATGGTGGTCAGTCGAGCATAAAATGGAGTTCAGTC
>CAXYUU010000533.1:0-2243 GCA_964292015.1 uncultured Acetobacteroides sp. | reverse complement strand
TGCAGCGTTGCAGCTGTTCTTTACGTATAGGCTATTTTGCCTGCTAATACAATCTGAGACCGTTGCAGGGCGTTTTTACAAGGAAACATAACATAAACCACTATTAAGCAGCTTGATATGTGATTTTTAAATTGTATATTTAAGCATGAAAAAGAACCCCACCGTAGGATTTGCCGACCTGGCGCTCTCGCGAAGAAAGATCAAGGAAGACTTCTTTCGCCAAATCAACCTGCTCATTGACTGGAGGCCCATCTCCAACATCATCACCAAGCACTACCAGAAGGGGGTAAGCGCTACCGGACGGCCGTCATACGAGGGGTTGCTGCTCTTCAAGGTGTGCCTGCTGCAGACGTGGTATGGCCTTAGCGACTACGAGGTGGAGGATCAGGTCAACGACCGCATCTCCTTTAGCCGCTTTGTAGGGCTGAGCATGGACGACACCTGCCCCGACCACAGCGTGATCAGCCGATTTCGAACCACGATGACCCAGAATAACGCCTACGAAAAGGTTTTTAAGGCGCTCAACAAGCAGCTCGAGAAGCACAAGATTATCGTTAAAACCGGGGCTATTGTTGACGCGAGCGTGACCGATAGCCCGCGTAAGCCCAAGGGGAAGGCGGAGTACGCGGTAGTGGAGGATCGCCACGAGGACGACGGCCAAGGGCCGGAACCGACACCCCCAACGCTGGCTAAAAAGGAGAAGCCGGGGGTAGACCCGGATGGCCGGTGGATTAAGAAGGCCGGCAAGCTGCGCTTCGGCTTTAAGCAGCACACCGCCACCGACGAGCAGGGGCTAGTGCTGGCGGTAATCACCACCGGGGCCAACGAAAGCGATATCAAGCACCTGGACGATGTGTTGGCGGTTGCCGACCTTCCAGCCAAGGCCTCCGTCAAGGCGGACAAGGGGTATAAGAGCAAGGGTAATGACGCAGCGGTAGCCACGCGAAAGTTGCGCAACCACCTGATGCACAGGGCAGCAAAGAACCGGCCGCTGACCAACCGCGAGCAGGAGTGCAACCGGCTCATCAGCAAGGTGCGGTACCGGGTAGAGCGAACGTTTGGATCAATCCGGCGCTGGTTTGGGGGCGGAACGGCGCGGTATGTGGGGCTACAAAAGATGCATACGCAGCACCTGATGGAGGCCATGGCGTACAACCTTTACCGCTCACCGAGGATAGCTATGTACATAAACGAAAAATAGGGCAAAAAACCTCCCAGCATGGAGGTTTTAGGGAGATTGCGGAACGTAAATCGGCTGTTTTTACATCAAAAAAGTGATTTTTAAACTTCGAAAACGGACAAGAACGAATTCGCTCCGTTTTGCAACGGTCTCGGTTCGTTTATTGTTGCGCTAATAGTCTTTATGCACTGGTTGGCGTCAATGACTTTAACTGTGTAACTGCCAGCTAGAACATTGGAGAGATTCTGCTCTTTAGAGCCATGGCTCCAGTTATACTGATATGGCGCAGTTCCACCTTTAACCGCAATACTCACGCTCCCTTTCTGATCGCCATTACACTTGATGTGTTCTGTGCTCAGCAGTGTAACCTCGAGAGGGGAAGGCTTAGTAAGGCTAATGCTGTCCGACAGCATACATCCCCGAGCATCTTTAACGGTGATTCTGTAACTGCCCGATGTTAACCCTTTTAGATCTTGCGTAGTGGCACCGTTATTCCATGCAAAAGTATAAGGCGTAGTTCCACCTCGTACAGATGTTTTTATTATCCCATTATTTAATTCATAGCACGTAGGATGTGAAACAGAATCAATTGCAAGAGAGAATGATGGTGGTTGTTGGATGTTCACTCTTAGTGATTTGCTGGCATTGTTTGCATCAGTAACAGTTAGGTCATAATCCCCCGCAGTTACTTTTTGTAATTCGTTGACCGTTGCTCCATTGCTCCATGAATACTTGTATGGTTCAACACCGCCCTGTACTGACGTTTTAATGAATCCGGTATTCTCCCCGTAACAGTATATGTGTTGAATAGAATCAATGTTGATCTTTATTTCGTCGGGTTGCTTAATGCTAACATCAAGATCTTTTCGGCAACCGTATGCGTCGTTTACAATAACAGAATAATTACCTGCAACAAGATTTGTAACGTTTTGCGTAATTGCTCCGTTGCTCCAGCTGTAGGCGTATGGTGATTTGCCCCCACCTACTTTTAGGCTTATACTACCATCTTTCCTGCCATATTCGAGTATGTTTTTAACTTCATCGACAGCAACGGTAAGCATTG
>CAXYUU010000532.1:0-2266 GCA_964292015.1 uncultured Acetobacteroides sp. | reverse complement strand
CAGGGCATGCTGTAGGCGGGTGTGTACCGCTCCGGGGTATACCAGGTAGGTAAGCCCCAGCTGCTTTACCCCGCGTAGCCGCTGGAAGTAGCGGTGCTCGATAAGCTCGGCCGCCAGGTTGTTGGGGATGTCGATAAAACCGTGAACGGGGTCGTGTATGATTTTTTTGATGCTCTTGCTCATACCTAACTAATGCTGTGATGTACAGCTGGCAAAGAACGGAAAGTTAAGCCGAAAAAGGAACTTTTTGCCCATAAATCGATCGGCTGGGGGGAATGGCGGCAGGCGAAATGCTAGAATGAGCTAAAAAATGGCCTTGAATTCACCGTGTAAAGGGTTGATGTGTACCGCTTAATGGCGAATGGCCTATCTCGAAATGGTTCCCGGCATCCTTTTTTTTGCTACTTTTACATCTTGGAGCTAGAGATACTTTTTAAGAGACAATTAATCAAACATCTTTTCGACATGCAAACATTAGACAGCTACAACTTTGGTGGTAAGAAAGCAATCATCCGCGTTGATTTTAACGTGCCTTTAAACAAGGAGACCTTTGAGGTTACCGACGATACCCGCATTCGCGGCGCTTTATCGACCATCAACAAAATTTTGAGCGATGGCGGTGCCGTAATTCTGATGTCGCACCTTGGCCGCCCAAAGGGTGTCGAGGCTAAGTACTCGCTAAAGCATATCATCCCAACCCTCGAAAAGCTGCTGGGCAAAACTGTTAAGTTTGCCGACGACTGCGGAGGGGCTTCGGCCGTTAAGCTGGCTGCCGGCCTACAAGCTGGCGAGGTGCTGCTGCTCGAAAACCTTCGCTACTACGCCGAAGAAGAGGGCAAGCCTCGTTTGGCCGATGGTGCAACCGACGACGAAAAGGCGGCGGCTAAGAAGGCCATCAAGGAGAGCCAAAAAGAGTTCGTGAAGAAGCTCGCCGGCCTTGCCGACGTGTACGTGAACGACGCATTTGGTACCGCTCACCGCTCGCACGGTTCTACCGCGCTTATTGCCGACCTATTCGATACCAACAGCAAGATGTTTGGCCACCTGATCAACAGCGAGCTTAAGGCTATGGATGTCATCCTTAAATCGGCCGAGAAACCCTTTACCGCCATCATGGGTGGTGCAAAGGTTTCGGACAAGATTCTGATTATCGAGAACCTGCTCGACCGCGTTCAAAACCTGATTATCGGTGGTGGAATGACCTACACCTTTATTAAGGCGCAAGGTGGCAACATTGGCAACTCGCTTTGCGAAGCCGACAAGCTCGACCTGGCCCTCGAAATTCTGGCAAAGGCAAAGGCTAAGGGTGTAAACGTGTACCTTCCGGTAGATGCGGTTAACGCCAACAAGTTTGCCCCCGATGCAACCGACAACATTACCAAAATAGACCAAACTCCCGACGGAGAAATGGGCCTCGATATTGGACCCGAAACCATCAAGATTTTTACCGAGGTGGTGGCCAACTCGAAGACCGTACTTTGGAATGGCCCAATGGGCGTGTTCGAGTTCGAAAAGTTCTCGAAGGGAACCTCGGCCATTGCACAGGCAGTTGCTGCGGCAACCGCAAAGGGCGCCTTCTCGCTTATTGGCGGTGGCGACTCGGTAGCGGCTATCAACAAGAACCAGCTGGCCGATAAGGTAAGCTACGTGTCGACTGGTGGTGGTGCTATGCTCGAGTACATGGAGGGAAAGGTTCTTCCCGGAATTGCAGCAATCCGCGGCGAGTAATTTTTACGTTACCGCCTGTCCGAAATAGAAAAAAGGTCGACTCACGTCGGCCTTTTTTCACAAACCACTCAAAAAACCATTAACGTTTTAACATTAATACTTTTCATAATATCTACTCATTGTATTGTGCTGCAACTTGCACAACCTTTCGTACGCAAATCTCCAACAAAAAGTTGTCGAAGTCAATCCCATTTAAGCATTCTCCTAAAACATTAAAGCTGCTAAGCTTAACGGCTCCCGATTGTTGCACTGGTTAAGCTAACGGCGGGCGGCTGGGCTACACTTTCCCATACAGCTACCCGCATTTGCCGTTGCAGGGTTCGAATACGCTGGCAGGATGGCTCCTCCTCGCATAAATTTGTATATTTGAAAAAAAACGAAATGAGCACAATTCTCATAAAAGCCGATACTAAGATTAGCCGCTTGCTGCTAAGCATAGCCAAGTGTTTAGGGGCTCAAACCATACAGCTACGCGACGAGCAGTTCGAAGATTTTGCCCTCGAGCGGCTGGTGGAGGAGAAGAAGACGGGGGGAAAGG
>CAXYUU010000531.1:0-2276 GCA_964292015.1 uncultured Acetobacteroides sp. | reverse complement strand
GTCCATTGCCGCCGAGGTGGTATGGGCGGTCCGCCACGAGATGGCCCGTACGGTAGAGGACGTGCTAGCCCGCCGCGTAAGGGTACTATTCCTGAATGCCAAGCTAAGTATCGAGATGGCTCCTAAGGTTGCCCAAATTATGGCCAAGGAGCTAGGCAATGATCAAGCTTGGATAAACAACCAAATAGAGGAATTCAACAAGCTAGCCAAAGGCTTTATTGTTTAAAAACAAAACCAAATCTTCATGATTTCATTTTTAAAACCAGCCGCACACAAGCCAAGCCTCAGCGACGATAAGATTAGCTCGGCATACAAAAGGCATCGTGTACAGGTGTTTATTGGGATTTTCTTTGGTTATGCCGGCTACTACCTAGTTCGGAAAAACTTCTCGTTGGCCATGCCCGAGTTGGTTAGCCAAGGATATTCGAAAGCCGACCTCGGATTGGCCATGTCGGGAGTTGCCATAGCCTACGGTTTAAGCAAGTTTTTGATGGGAAGCATTTCGGACAGAAGTAATGCCCGTAAATTCTTACCTCTTGGCCTTATTCTATCGGCTATCACCACCCTATTTATGGGAACAAAAGCCGGACTATCATCCATTGCCATGATGTTTTTCCTCCAGTTTATCAACGGATGGTTTCAAGGTATGGGATGGCCTCCATGCGGCAGGGTGATGACCCACTGGTTTTCGCACAAGGAAAGAGGAACCAAGATGGCCCTTTGGAATGTTGCCCACAATGTTGGGGGCGGAATGATTGGCCCAATGGCCGCCGTTGGCGTTTTGTGGTTTGGCACCTGGCAAGCCGGTGTGTTTACCTTTCCGGCAGCCGTAGCCGTTGTGATTGCCATCTTTGCCTACTTCCTGATAAGAGACACACCTCAATCGTGCGGCCTACCCCCAATCGAAGAGTTTAAAAACGACTACCCCGCATTCTACTCCAAAGACTCGGAGAAGGAGCTTTCCACCAAGGAGATCTTCTTCAAGTATGTACTCAACAACCGAATACTCTGGTATATCGCCTTTGCCAACGCCTTTGTGTACCTAGTTCGATATGGAGTGCTCGACTGGGCTCCCACCTACCTTAAGGAGGCCAAGGGATACTCCATCAAGGAAATTGGATGGGCCTACTTTGCCTACGAATGGGCTGCAATTCCTGGAACGTTGATATGCGGATATGTAAGCGACAAGTACTTCAAAGGAAGACGTGCTGTCACCACCATTCTGTTTATGGTAATGGTAATGGTTGCCGTTATGGTGTACTGGTTGAACCCAGCAGGCCATCCAATTGTTGATAGCCTTGCCCTTATTACTATTGGTTTCCTTATTTACGGTCCGGTTATGCTTATTGGTGTACAGGCACTCGATCTGGCTCCTAAGAAGGCAGCAGGTACCGCCGCAGGCCTCACCGGGTTCTTTGGATACATGATTGGAACCTCGCTACTGGCCAACATCGTAATGGGTAAGGTGGTCGACCTGTTTGGATGGAACGGTGGCTTTATCATGCTTATAGCCGCTTGTGTACTGTCCATCATGTTTATGGGCTTTACCTGGAAAAAAGAGAAAGAGGCTGCGTCGCTAGCCAAGATATAAGTTTCTAGTCTTCTAACTTAAAAACCTGAAAAAATGATTAAACGCGTCATTCAAGTATGCTTTTGGGCAAGCGTCATTACCACGACAGCTTGTGAAAGCGAACAATTTGCAGATCCTTCTGCAGACTGGAAAAAGGTTGAAGTACAACAGCTCTCGCCCGACATGCAGAAGGTAAGAGACTACGTACCCGCCAATGCCGTAATTGCCCACCGTGGATCTACCTTCTGGGTGCCCGAAGAAACTGAAGCCGCATTCCGTTGGGCTCGTAATGTGGGAGCCGACTACATAGAAGCTGACCTGCAAATTACCAAAGACGGAGTTATTTTGGCGCTTCACGATTACGATCTAAGAAGAACCAGCGACATCGAAAACATCTACCCCGAACGAGAAAACCTTCCTGCAAGCTCGTTCACCTACGAGGAGCTGATGAAGCTCGACGCCGGATCGTGGTTTAACTACTCTAAGCAAGAACAAGCCCGCACTGGCTTTTCGACGCAAAAGCAGTATATCTCGACTCTAGAAGACTTAATTATGTTTGCGCAAGGAAAGCGTCTAAAAAGAGATGCTAACGGAAAGCGTCTTTATACCAAGACTACCGTTGCCGGAAAAGCCAGCTACACCTTCCAATACGAAGACGACCCTGCCGATAACGGAACCCGCCCCGGTATCTACATCGAAACTAAGG
>CAXYUU010000530.1:0-2283 GCA_964292015.1 uncultured Acetobacteroides sp. | reverse complement strand
CGCCATAACGCTTGTCGAAACGACAAGTAAAAGAAAAAGACACGATTTTTTCATTGTTACTATTTAGGTTTTTAATCAGCTCTAATACGAGCTGCCATATACGATTTTCCGCCCAAAAGTATAAAATTGCAGTACAATTACACGCTGCACATTCAATAGTCAGGGATTTCGCGTTTAAAAATAAAGTGTGAACAAGATTGATTCATTTGATTTCCCTACTAAACCAGATGGGGCAATCGAAGGTTGCCCTATGTGTCCTCTCTACAAACGTGCTATTCTTCGGTATTAGCGCAGTAAGCAGGAGAATATAGCGCTACCACTCCGTGTTCTTCGTTAGTATGCAAACGCATTCTAGCATATCGTGCACATGGTATACCTGTAACTGTGCTGAGCACGATTTCAGAACCAGCTTTCCCCTTTCCAATTTCACCCAATAGCATATTAACAAACTCTAGCCTCTGCAATTTGGCCATATGGTGGGCTACTCCAGCACCTCTACCTTTTGGGCAACGATGGTTACCAACGACACGTACCCCACGCCCGAGCTTGCGATGGCCGCTCGTAACCTTGCCACCGCCTCCTTCGACATGGCCGCTGCGGTACCCTTTTCCCTCTCCTTGGCCACCCATCCCTTATCAATACAGGGAGCCTTATCGATACTACACGGCAGGGCCTGCTCCTGCTCCAGTTTATCGGCAAAAGCGCCATCCAGGCGTGTCTCCTGCACTACGCCAACAACCCTAACCCGTTTAGCGTTCAGCGCAAAGTCGAAGTCGTACAGGGTGGCGTTAGGCACAACCTTTAGCATGGCACCCCCTGATGCTTTTACCTTCATCTTTTTACCATCGACCCCACACATGTGCACCACCGTGCCCTCCACCACTACCGTTTTACCAACATAGCGCGCGGCATGTGCTGCCACGCTATCGGCAGGCACCGTTTCAACCTGAGCAAAGGCCCTACTACTGAATAGTATCACCAGCAGGCTGCTGGCAAGTACTGAGCTAACAACGTATCGTTTCATAATCAAAATATGCTTACTTCTATTTAAGGCTAACCAGCTAATCGTTCATCCACGCAAAGGCAAGGCAATGACATCCTCCTACAAGCACGCCTGCCACCCTAACCTATTGGAATCTACCTACAGCTCCTTCATCAGGTCGCGAATACGGTCGTGCCGCAGCTTCTCCGTTTTTTTCTTTTCGGTAAATCGGTAGTACTTGTAGCCAACAAGCATAAGGCTAACGGCAAGGGCAACGTAAAGGATGGGCCTATTCGAATTTGACTTTTCGACCAGCAGCATTACCGCCACCACCACTACTGCAAATATCCCGGCAACCAGCTGGTAGTACATAGCCATACTGCTGGGATGAAAAAAGGAGTCGTCACGATCACATTTTTGTTCATCGAGTAGGGTTTCCAGCTCTATCCTACCATTTATCCGATGGGTATCGTCAAGGTTTAACCTTCTACTGATGAGCTCCTGCTTTGCAGCAGCCACATCCTCCTGATCACAGGGAACCTGCCCTATCGCTAGCTGGTAGAGCTCCTTTGTCGATTTTTCCTTCCAGGTACTATTCGTCATATACGCTATATTGAGATGCTGCTTGGCAAATGAAGATTTGCCTCCAACATCGATTCTACTCCGCCCTCCTCATTAACCTTTCGGTCACATCAATCGGGCGTTGCACGTTGCCGCCATACATGTCGAATGCAAAGGTGGCGGTATGCCCCTGCACCGGGTGAGGCCGAGCGATGTTGGGGTGGCAAGCACCAAAGGCACCACGCAACGCTATCATCGGGTATCGGGTTGCACCCCCATCATGGAGTACAGGCCGTTATCATTTAAAAAGCCCTCCATATTATCGGGTCGAGTAAGTTGCCTTGCTTTTAGCCGCTCGTAGTAGAGGGCTATAACCCGTGTCGACTCCTTAGAATCGTTACGAGAAACGACACCTTCGTAGAGCGTTTTTAATTCGGGAAGCAGCTGCTGGGTTTCATAGTCAAATGCAGGCGTGTTGTCCATCCCCGTTAGTAGGGTGGAGAGGTAGGATTGGTAGTAGTAGTGTGCCTCATCGGCACCGAAAAAGGTGGGATAAGCTGCCATAAAATTCTCCCACACAACCACCCGCTTGTACAAGTCGGCGAAGCTAATTAGCAGTCCGGCATCCTCCGAAAACCCCTGCTTTATCTCCCTACTTCGGATGGCCAGGAAACCGGGTAGCGCCTCCGAAACCTTTCCCTTAAACATACGATATTGGTAGTCGTACCGTTCGTCGATGT
>CAXYUU010000529.1:0-2286 GCA_964292015.1 uncultured Acetobacteroides sp. | reverse complement strand
GGGTGGCGTTTTCATACCAGCCAGTATGTTCTGTGCAATTTGATAGGGGCGATAGTTTATAAGGGGAAGGTGGCGTAAGCTGTAGATGTTTACATAAACCGAAGCGCCTAAAATAAGCACAAAGGCAATCCATGATATCGGTTGAGCAACCTCCTCTTTAAACTTATTTCGCTGCCAAAATACGAGGATGGCAAAAGGAAGAATAACTAGATTCTTATAGAATGTTTGCCAGTTGGTAAGCATAAACGCATCGCCAAAACAACCACAATCGGCCACCTTGTTGGTAAGTGCCAGTACCAACGTTATTATGGTGAAGAATACCATAAATGCAATGGATAACCACGAAACAAGCTTTACCTTTAAGTTAAGCAAAAGGGCAAGTCCGATAAATAGCTCAGCAGCGCAAAGGCTAACAGCCAAAATAAGTGCAATATTATCGGGGATGGCTGCACCACCAGCCTTAAAGTAGTCGAATAGCTTGTATGAGGTTCCAAGCGGATCGATAGATTTTACAAATCCCGAAAAAATAAAAAGTGCTCCTAGCAGCAGTCGGCAGATGTTGTTAATGGCGTACATGGCTTAAATATGTTGGTTTACGGCTTCTATTACTTTTGTGTTAATGGCTTCCGGCGAAAGCATTTGTCCGGGGTTCGATTCGCAGGTTATGCGGCAAACGCGGCTGTCTATTTCGCATTGCCAAAGGTACACCTCGCGTACCCTCTCCTGCAAAGTTAAGTCATTTTCATGTATATCGCTCTTTCCTTGTAGGTAATCTCTATCGTCGCCGTCGCGCTGTTCGGTCAGCTTCTTTTTGGTAAAGCTAAAAGGTACATCGAGGAATAGGTTTATACATGGTTTGGGGAGATGGTAGTATTCAAATTCAAGGTTAATAATCCACTCTCTCAGAATGCGCCTTTGTTCGGCATCTTCTATTTTAGCGCATTGGAAGGCAATATTCGACGATACGTATCTATCGGCAATTACAACAAATCCCTCGTCGAGCCACTCTTTAATGGTATTTTGTGCATCGTTTCTGTCGCAAGCGTAAATGAGTGCTACCAAGTAAGGGTTCACCGAATCTACAGCACCTAAATCACCACGGAGAAATTTTGCGATCAAATCGCCAAAAATGCTATCGTCGGTTCTAGGGAAATGGAGGAATTTGGTCACCTTACCCTGCTTTTCGAAATATTCCTGCAACATTCTCACCTGTGTCGACTTACCTGCTCCGTCGAGACCTTCAAGTACAATAAAACTCATAAGTTTTTGCTATTACGTATATACAATTACCGATTTATGTTGAGCTTACCAACTATTGTTAGTAAATTTGCTACTAAAGCAACGCAATTTATAAAAAATGGAGAAGGGATTGAGCTTTTTAGCACAAAAGAGAACCATTTGTTTGGATGGTAATATAGTAAATCTCAGTACGCCAGTGGTTATGGGTATTGCTAATGTTACTCCTGATTCGTTTTATGCCCCTAGTCGGTTAAATGAGAAAGAGGCAATACTGGCTCGTGCCGAGGAGGTTGTGGCTCAGGGTGGTGCCATCATCGATATTGGAGGGTATTCCTCGCGCCCCAATGCTTCGGAGGTGTCGGTTGAGGAGGAGATACGAAGGGTCTGTCATGCCATTATTGCTGTTAAAAAAGCATTTCCCCATCTGCCAATTTCATTAGACACCTTCCGTTCGGAGGTGGTGAGTACCGTAGTTCGTAACTGTGGGGCTGTTATCGTTAACGATATTTCGGCTGGCGAAATGGATGCCAACATGTTTAAAACGGTGGCGCAGTATAAGGTTCCTTACATTGCCATGCATATGAAGGGTACGCCAAACACCATGCAGCATAACCCCACCTATCACGATATCCGTAATGAGATATTTACCTACTTTTCTAAAAAGTTACAGCAGCTAAGACTTTTGGGCGTTAATGAAATCATAATCGATCCGGGCTTTGGTTTTGGGAAAACAGTAGATCAGAATTATCAAATTCTTAGCATGCTCGACGATTTTAAGATATTTGGTTTGCCAATTCTTGTGGGATTTTCTCGAAAGTCTATGATATATAAACATCTAGATTCAACAGCAGAGGAAGCATTGAACGGTACATCTATTCTTAATACAGTTGCCCTTTTAAAGGGAGCCTCAATACTTAGGGTGCACGATGTTAAGTATGCAGTCGAAGCCATTTCGTTAGTCGATAAAGTAAATTCATCATATATAGTATAGCCTTTCTTGTTTAGCTTCATACACATTACCCTAGTTGACGTTTTCGACAGCTTTTT
>CAXYUU010000528.1:0-2300 GCA_964292015.1 uncultured Acetobacteroides sp. | reverse complement strand
ATGCTTTAAGGATGTGGTCTGTCGCCTTCGGCCAAGTCACACCGTTGGGGTTATGGAGCACCTTCATTTCTACATTAAGTCAACCGGCGAAGCCTATGTGGGCGGACAGTACGGTTTTGTGTCGTCTCATGCCGCCAACACTTTTGGTGTTGCCACCTTTGTTGCCTTTTTTGCCAAGCGCCGATTCGTATCCATACTGGCGGCTTCGTGGGCAGTGCTAGTTTCGTTAAGCCGTGTTTACCTGGGAGTTCACTTTCCTACCGATGTTTTGGTAGGTGGAGCCCTTGGCGTGCTCATTGGCTGGGGTTGCTATCTGGCCTACCAAAAGCTAATCCAAAAGTACGGTTCGGTGAACTAAGGTCGATGTTGGTTGTTAACAGCACCAAAATATTGTCCGTATGATTTGCATCAACCTACCCTCCACCAATCCCTACTTCAACCTCGCAGCCGAGGAGTACCTCCTCAAAAATAGCGACGACGATGTGCTGATGCTATGGCGGAGCACTCCCTCCATAATTGTCGGCAAGCATCAGAACATGATGGCCGAGGTAAACTATCCCTACGTACTAAAAAGTCACATCCCCGTAATACGCCGCCTTTCGGGTGGTGGTACGGTATTTCACGATTTGGGAAACGTTAACTTTTCCTACATCGCCAACGGTAAGGATGGCCATATTGTCGACTTCAAGCGCTTTACCCAACCCATTGTCGATTTCTTAAACAGCCGAGCCATTCCCGCGCAGCTCTCGGGGCGTAACGACATCCTGGTCGACGGCTTTAAGTTTTCGGGCAACGCCGAGCACGTGTTTAAAAACCGCGTGCTGCACCACGGTACCATCCTATTCTCCTCCAACCTCGACAGCCTGAAGCTCGGCATTGCCCCAACCGGTGGCAGCTACTCCGACAATTCGGTGAAAAGCTTTCGGAGCAAGGTGGCCAACCTGCAATCCTACTTTTCGGAAGCTATGGAGGTCGACGAGTTTAAGGACCTTCTTTTCACCTACCTTATCGATAGGCATCAAAGCACATCCTACTCCTTTAGCGAGGCCGATGTGGAGCGTATACAGGCGTTGGTCGCCAGCAAGTACGCCACGTGGGATTGGAATTTTGGCTATTCGCCCGATTACACCTTCCGCTCGATACCCAATGCCGATGGCCAGGCGGTGCTGCACGTAAAAAAGGGAATAATTTGCGAGGCCTCCTATACCTATGCCGATGGTGAAGGTAGCCCTATTCCTCTATTACATCTGGTTGGACTTGCCCATGATAGCCACACCGAAATCGCCCGAGTGCTACAGGCTAGCTACCCCTTTAGGCTGCCCCTTGCCCGCGCTGCCGAAGCCTCCATTTACTAATCCCCGTTTTAAGCGGTAGTTCGTCCGCTGATTAAGCTTTCTAGCTTACTCTCGAAAACCTTAGATTGAGAAAAACTCCCAAACCTTCTTCGGAGCCATTCCCCTCCTTCTCAAGGAGGGGTGCCCGTAGGGCGGGGTGGTTTGCTGTAAATTATCGGTTATGATTAGTCATGCTTCTTTACCCTTTACCACCCTCAATCTGCAAGAAAAATTATTTCATTACCGCCCCATTTATGGGACGGCAAATGCCGCATTTTCTATTCCTTTCTCTAAATACCGAAGCAGCCCATAGAATGGTGTGGTTGGTGATAGTTTCCTCCCAATTCCCCAATGCCCACAAACTTCTGCGCCATCCGCGCAATCTGCGGGAAAAATAGTATCGAATAGTGACAAAAAAGTACAACTTCCTACCCCCAACTCTGCGAGTCCCTCCCAAACCATATTCAAAGCCATTCCCCTCCTTGAAAAGCAATGTCGATTAGTTAGGGCAAAAACGTTCCTCGGAGTGTCATCCCGTGCTTGTCACGGGATCTAATAAATTGCCCGAAGGGCCTTTTTTAGAATCTATTGGATTCATATTTAGATTCCGGGACATGCCCGGAACCGAGCAACGCGAGTTCGGCGTAGCCAATGACAACGCTGATAGAGCTTCGTGCTTAACTTAATGACATAGCTTCATAAGGAGGTGTGCCCGTAGGGCGGGGTGGTTTGTAGTAAATTATCGGTTATGATTAGTCATGCTTCTTTACCCTTTACCACCCTCAATCTGCAAGAAAAATTATTTCATTACCGCCCCATTTATGGGACGGCAAATGCCGCATTTTCTATTCCTTTCTCTAAATACCGAAGCAGCCCATAGAATGGTGTGGTTGGTGATAGTTTCCTCCCAATTCCCCAATGCCCACAAACTTCTGCGCCATCCGCGCAATCTGCGGGAAAAATAGT